>JAMPHJ010000002.1 GCA_023663465.1 Muribaculaceae bacterium
CGCTGCGTTTTTCACGGAGCGAGAGCGTGCCTTTGCGGGATTTCTATCTGTCCTGCCGGTGTCGTATGAAAGAGCTGACTGAAAATTGATTTCTGCGGAAGTTTTGCAAAGAAACTCTTTTAAGAGACGTGGTTTTATGATATATTTTAGTATAGTGTTGCACCCGTCTGGATGGGCAGGCAGCAGGAAAGGTAATGCATATGGGAAAAAAGAAAATAGCGTTTCTGGCGGTGTTTGTGCTGCTTATGGGAGCATTGTCCGCATGTGGAAAAGACGATACTTATTTAAGCGGAATCAAAGCCGCAGACTATGTGACGTTAGGAAAGTATAAAGGAATTACAGTAAACAGGAGTGCGCCTTCGGTTTCGGAGGAATATGTGGACGCTTATATCGACTATATCCGTTCCCAGAGAGCCGTTACGACGACGGTGACGGACAGGGCAGTGCAGGAAGGCGATACGGTGAATATTGACTATGCCGGCTACCGGGACGGGGTAGCGTTCGACGGCGGCACGGCGCAGGGACAGGAGTTGACGATTGGTTCCGGCGGTTTCATTCCGGGGTTTGAAGATGGATTAATCGGAAAAAATATTGGCGATACGGTAACGCTGGATTTATCTTTCCCGGAAGATTATTGGAACGAGGAAATGGCAGGAGCTGCCGTTGTGTTTGAAGTGACGATTCATGGCATTACGGTTTCAGAAACGCCGGAGCTTACGGATGCGTTCGTGCAGGAACTTGGCATAGAGGATTGTAACACGGTGGAAGAATACCGGGACTATATTTACAATCTGTTTTATGAAGATGCGGTAAAAGTATATGACAGTGGTGTCAGAAGTGATATCACACAGGCTGCTATGGCGAATTGCATTTTCAAGGAACCGCCGGAGAAAATGGTGGATAGGTATTATCAGATTCTATTAGAGGGAATGCAGGCGCAGGCCTCGTCCCAGGGAATGGAACTGGAAACGTATCTACAAAATTACTACAATCTGGATGCGGAAACTTACCCGGATACGTTTCGTGAAGAAGCCAAGATGATGGCGGAACAGTATATTATGTATCAGGCGATTGCAGATGCGGAAGGCCTGAATCTGACGGAAGAAGAGCTGAGTCAGGAAATGGAAGAGCGGGTGACGGAGTATGGCTATGCGTCCGTAGAGGAATTTAAGCAGCAGGCGGACGAGCAGACGTTTCATGAGTATCTGATGGCGGATGTGGTAATCGAGTATCTGGTGGAACAGGCAGATATCCAGAGTGAATAGAAGAAGAATAAGGAACTGGCAGAATAGAGAAATAATAAAATAGAGATATGATAAAATAAAGAAATGACAGAATAGCAAAATGGTAGAATAAAGAAATAATCAAATAAGGGAAAACAGGAAAGCGGGGATTTACAAATGGATTTGACAGACATTAAGGAATTATATCGTAACAGGGAGCAGTATTTTGATAAGGAAGTGACTATCGGCGGATGGGTCAGAAGCAACCGGGATTCCAAGACATTCGGTTTTATTGTGGTCAGCGACGGTACTTTTTTTGAAACGCTGCAGGTTGTCTATAGTGACGCCTTGGAAAATTTCGCGACGATTTCTAAGCTGAACGTGGGTTCTGCGATTGTGGCAAAAGGCACGATTGTGGCGACGCCCCAGGCGAAGCAGCCTTTTGAAATGCAGGCGAAGGAAATTTTAATCGAGGGCGCTTCCACGGCGGATTATCCGTTACAGAAAAAAAGGCATACCTTTGAATATTTAAGGACAATATCCCACTTGAGACCGAGAACCAACACGTTTCAGGCGGTTTTCCGGGTACGTTCCCTGATTGCATATGCGATTCATACCTTTTTTCAGGAAAGAGGATTCGTATATGTGCATACGCCCCTGATTACGAGCAGCGACTGCGAGGGCGCCGGCGAGATGTTCCAGGTCACGACCCTGGGACTTGACAATCTTCCAAAAAAAGAAGACGGCAGCATCGACTACAGCCAGGACTTTTTCGGAAAGCCCACGAGTCTGACCGTGAGCGGACAGTTAAACGTGGAAACATATGCTTTTGCATTTAAAAACGTATACACGTTCGGACCCACCTTCCGCGCGGAAAATTCCAATACCACGAGACACGCGGCGGAATTTTGGATGATTGAACCGGAAATAGCGTTTGCCGATTTAACGGACGATATGATGCTTGCCGAAGCTATGTTAAAACATGTCATCCGCTATGTGCTGGAAAATGCACCGGAAGAGATGAATTTCTTTAATCAGTTTGTGGACAAAGGGCTGATTGAAAGATTGCAGCATGTGTTAAATTCCGAGTTTGGACATGTGACTTACACGGAAGCCATCGGGATTTTAGAAAAGCATAACGACGAGTTTGAATATAAAGTGTCCTGGGGCTGCGATTTGCAGACAGAGCATGAGCGTTATCTGACGGAAAAAGAATTTAAGAGACCGGTTTTTGTGACGGATTATCCCAAAGAAATCAAAGCGTTTTATATGAAATTGAACGAAGACGGCAAGACTGTCGCGGCGATGGACTGCCTTGTTCCGGGCATCGGCGAGATTATCGGCGGCAGCCAGAGGGAAGATAGTCTGGAAGTATTGGAAAGGCGCATGGACGAGCTGGGACTTAGGAAAGAGGATTACCAGTTTTATCTGGATTTAAGAAAATACGGCTCCGCAAGACATGCAGGTTTTGGTCTGGGATTTGAAAGATGCGTCATGTATCTGACGGGAATGGGCAATATCAGGGACGTCATTCCATTCCCCAGAACCGTGAAAAATTGCGAATTATAAAATTCTATAGTTAACGACATTAGAAATTTCGTTTTCTATATTTCCACATAGCGGGACGGAGTTGCATATGAAAAAACAATGGATAAAGTTTATCAGCGTGGGCATGAGCCTTCTACTGCTTTTTACAACCGCCGAGCCGGTGTATGCCACGACGATATCCGATTTGCAGAGAGAAAAAGAAAAAAACGAATCCCAGTTAAAGGATATCAATAAACAGATATCTGGCTATCAGGGAGCCCAGGCGGGTATCGGCGAGGAAATTGAAGAACTGGATGCAGAGATGATTGTGCTGCTTACGGATATTGATATGATTGAAGGAGCAATCGCCGACAAAGAAGAGGAAATCGTAAAGACACAGGAGGATTACGACGCGGCGCTGGCGACCAAAGAAGAACAGTACGAATCCATGAAAGTCCGTATCAAATTCATGTACGAGCAGGGCGATATCTCTTACCTGCAGCTTTTTATGGAGTCTGCCAGCATCGGTGATATGCTGAATAAAGCAGAATATGTGGAAAGACTTTACGAATATGACAGAAAGCTTCTGGACGAATATCAGCAGACCGTAGAAACGGTAGCAGCATTGCAGGATACGCTGGAAGAGGAAAAGTCCGAGCTGCAGACCTCTAAGTACGAGCTGGAAGAAGAACAGGCCTATGTGGAAGAAGTGCTCGCCAAGAAAAAAGAAGAGTACGAAAATTACGACGTAATGCTGGCAAAGGCGAAACAGGAAGCTGCTGCCTATGCCACCAAGATTAAACAGGAAACGGCGCAGATTAAAAAACTAGAAGAGGAAGAACGCCGCCGGAAAGAGGAAGAAGCCCGTAAGAAAGCCGAAGAGGAAGCGGCGCGCGCCAAGAGTCAGGAAGTGGAATCCTCTACAGATAGCGGTTCGACTACGTCCGAACCAGAGAAACCCGCAGCCTCTACCGGCAGCGGCAAGGGACAGGACATCGCCAACTATGCCTGCAAATGGGTGGGCAATCCCTATAAAGCCGGCGGCACCAGCCTGACGGACGGCGCAGACTGCTCCGGTTTCGTATGGGCGGTCTACAAAGCTTTCGGCTACTCCCTGCCCAGAAGCTCCTACGCCCAGTCCAGTGCGGGTAAAGGCGTATCCTATTCGGAAGCGCAGCCGGGAGATATTATTTACTATGGCGGGCATGTAGGAATTTATATCGGAAACGGTCAGATTGTGCATGCAAGCACCGAGCGGACCGGCATCAAGAAGGAGTCGGCGACTTATCGGAGTATTATTACGGTGCGGAGGATTATTTGAGAAGCAAAGGCAGGTGTTTTGTTACATCTGCCTTTCCCATTATAAAAAGACTCTTTTCCCTTATCCATAAAAAGTGTAAACTTAAACTGAAAATGTCTTTTGGATTCTTGTGTATGATAGGTATATCAGCAAGAGATGCTGAAATAAAAAATGACAAGGAGCAAAAGATTATGGACAGATTAAAAATTGCGCAGTACATTGCATTAGGAACAACTATTTTTGCAATAACAGGAATGGCATATAAAGAAAGGTTTTGATAAATTGAATCTAGAGACGGTATACATAAAAGACGAAATTTCAAAGTGTGAAAATATTGAAGATTTGGAAAAGGAAATATTTCCTATGATAAAAACGCAGCAGGAACAGTGGGCGAAAAAAATAAATGAAATAATTGCCAGCAAGCAATACACGAAATCAAAATTTGCGGAATTATGCGGGGTCAGCAGGGTATCGGTGGATAAATGGTGCAAGGGCTCCATTCCCAAAAACAGAGAAACTTTTTTGAAAATTGGAATGGCGGCGGGGTACGACATTGAAAGTATGAATCAGCTTTTGCAAAGATATGGGAGATATCCGGGATTATATTCCAAGAGTCTGGAGGATTGTGTCTGCATATTTGTCTTAACGCATGATTATGGGGCTGAGACCATCAGTAAATATCAATATATCCTAAACCGGATTAAAGGAAATATTATCCGGGATGACAGTGCAGAAACAGAGAATATCAGTACGGTAAAATTTGATGCAAAGCTGTCTGAGGTGCAGGACGAGGATGAATTGGAAAAATTTGTGACTGAGAATATTGCAATGTTTTCCTTTTCTTACCATAAATTCTATGCCTATGTGAAGATGTGTATCAATGCCAATTATCAGGAGTTTTCCTCAAGCGTATTCGATATGGCGCAGGGGCAGGGATGGTCGTCGTCGCTCAGGCAGTGCGTGTCGGCAATTCGTCAGAATAAATGGTATCCTACACGCAATAAAATTATTTCTTTAGGACTGCATCTGAGCATGGACCATGACCAGATTGACGAGATGCTGTTATTGGCGCATATGGAGCCGCTCTGTGCAAAGAATATTTTTGAAAGTGTGATTATGTTTATCTTAGATGATGCAAGCCTCAACAATATGTTAGATGCAAGCTCGGATAAATATGATCCGGACGAATTGTGCAGATATGCCAGAGAAGTATTGGAAAAGTTGAATTTACCTGGAGTGGAAGCTTTTATTTCAGAATTACCGGAGGTAGATGATGCATGGTAAAAAATAGGAACAATTTAATCGTAATAGAAAACGGTCAATTAAGCACTTATTTGCTGGATGACAAGCTTGTCTGGAAAGTTGGCCGTCCTTCTAAGGATAATCAGCCGGATATCAGATTACATTCTGCTACGGCAAGCAGGAGACACGGCAGGTTCCAGAATATGGACGGGATTTGGTTTTACATAGATAACAATGGGAAAAATGGAACGGTATATAATGAAAAATATATTGAAACCGGGTTAAACGGAAGGGTAAAACCAATCATGCTCTCAGACGGCGATATCCTTATTTTCGGGGGCAGCAGGGAGGCTGTCATTAACTGCAAGACGATTTGGGCGATGTTTTCGACGCATTACTATGAGGAATATTGGGAAATGGTTGAAACAAAGGATTGTACAAGCTTTACTTTTTCGGATGGAGAGAAAGAAATGCGTCTGGAAAATCCCGCCAAAGGAACGGTCGTTGATTGGGATAGCGGAATAGCGATTTATATGGGGAATATTACTTATTTAGCTGGAAACATCAGTCTGATTGGAAATGAGTGAAAAAGGGAAGGATTGTAAAATGCTGAACTTGGACAGAACTGCCACGGAAGCGCTTCTGGGTGGATTAGAGGAAGGCGGATATCTTTTTCCCCAGTATCGATTTCATAAAGTAGACGGGCAGCTGCAGCCTTTAGGGAAAGGCGGGTTCTCAGTGGTTTATGAGGCAGTGGACAAAGATGTGCTTGAGAATCGCTGTGCCGTGAAGGTGATAGGGTTAGAGCGGCATGTGATTACTTCGGATGCATTTCAAAAAACAATCGCTTTACAAAGATATCTTAGCGGGCAGTCGCCTTACATTCTTAGAATTATCGATGTGAGGGAGCTATGTGTGGCATTGGATGAGGATGGGGCGTTGCTTGGCGTATATGGGTCAAAAGAAAAAAACTGGAATGAGGAAGGAACCACACTCCAGTTTATTCTTATGGAAAAGCTGGAATGCATTCTGGTAAAGGATAAATTTAAAAATACGAGCCTGATAAGGGATAGTCTGCAGGAAGAGGCAGAAATTCTGAAGTTTGCAACGCAGATTGGACAGGCGATTCAGACGGCGCATAACAATAGTGTGCTGCATAGGGATATCAAGCTTGAAAATATCTTCTGGGATGATAAGGAAAAGTGTTATAAGCTGGGGGATTTTGGCATTGCAAAATATGTTGAAGGCGGGAATGCCGAGACCATTGTTTATACAGATGGATACGGGGCGCCTGAAATAGAGCGGAGATTAAGCGATTCGTATAATGTCACTGCAGATATTTATTCTTTTGGAATCTCACTCTATCTACTGCTCAATGAGTTACACTTTCCCGGCTCTAATGGGTATTATGTAAACCTAGTGCAGTACGACCCGAATTTTATTTTTCCCGCACCTGGGAAGGCTTCTGATGATTTGACGCGCGTCATAAGAAAAATGTGCAGTTATCAAAGGGAAGACAGATATCAGTCTATGGCGGAAGTGCTGTCCGACTTACAATATGCAAGCGAGCGGGCGGGAATTTTGGATGATGTAGATTGCGAAGAATTGGCGGATATTGCTACGGAAACTTACAGGGATGAGAACCAAAGCAGAGAACTGGATGAGGAATCCGCCATTTTACCGGATACTCCGGGTATAAGCCGCGCGCAGAGAAAACAGTATCAGAAAAGAATCGATGCGCAGTATAACCAGGCGTGTATCCGATATCTGCTGGGGCTTTCAGCGCTTTTTATGCTTCTGATGAAAGGAATGCAGACAGAGGTGTCGTTTGTGACAGACTGGCAGTTCTTTATCCTGCCGGTTTTCGTTTTTGCCACGGCGATGATGCAGCAGATTAAGGATTTCCATAGAGTCTCTGGCATGGCGTCACTCCTGTTTGGAATCTATTCCGGGTATAAGATAGGGTTTCAGGTTCCCCATTTCATCCTGCTGGCAAGTGTGATAACCGGAGTGCCTGTATTGACTGGTGCAGGCGCGCTGGGAACAGGGGTGTGGATGCTGCTTGCAGTGACGGGTAAGCTATCGTGGCTTGACTTTCTTGCAAAGCATGATTTCGTCTGGATTGTGATTATCATCACTTTTCTGACAGTGAATGGGTTCATGAAACTGCGCTGGAAACTGGGAAAAAGTAGTGATTACCGTGCGTATACATGGGCTTATCTTTATGATAAAATACCACTTTTCATGATGATTTCCGGGATTCTTTTATCCTTGCTGCAGCGATTGGAAATCATTACGATTTCAGAGCCTGTCCAGAAGATGCACCTAATCAGGACAGGTATCCTGCTGCTTATGATATCCGCTTTTATGTTGTGGTGGAGCGAAGATACTGATGAAGAGTCTGGGGATGAGACGGACAAAATAAAAGAAGATGGAGAAGAAATAGCAGAAGACAATGTACCTATGGACGAATGAGGAAATTGAAAAAATATTAATACAGTTGGACAAACAGGAAAGCCCTTTTACAAAGTATTGTTTTACAAGAAAAAACGAGAGATTGCAATTATTGGGAAAAGGCGGATTTGCATTGGTATACGAAGCCAAATCCAGAACGGACGATAAGAGCGAATATGCCATTAAGGTAATTGGCTTTGGGGAAAAGTATATTGATTCAAAGTCTTTTAGGAACTCGGTGAAAGCACAGAAAGACATAGGTTTTTTACAGGAAAACATTGTAAAAATATACGATTATACAGAAATATTTATATGGCTGGACGAAGATAACCATGTGATGAAGATTCAACAAAGTGAAGAAGAGGTCTCAGATGCAAACTGCCTGAAACTGCAGTTTATTTTAATGGAAAAACTGGAACCTGTTCTGGCATGGGACAGATTGGGCAAGGCGAAGCTGACTTCTGAGGAGCTTGCCACATTTCAGGAAAAAGAGATTCTGAAATTCGCATACGATATTGGAACTGC
This sequence comes from Muribaculaceae bacterium, assembly GCA_023663465.1. GTDB lineage: Bacteria > Bacillota > Clostridia > Lachnospirales > Lachnospiraceae > UBA3282. The sequence continues at coordinate 8,272 of JAMPHJ010000002.1, forward strand.
TTTATCGCGTGCGCATGACTGGAAAATGCTGCATAGGGACGTCAAACTGGAAAATGTTTTTTATGCGCGGAAGGAAAAATGTTACAAGCTGGGGGACTTCGGAATTGCAAAGGAAACGCACGACGGTATGGCAAGTACGATTGCCTTTACCAAAGGTTATGGCGCGCCGGAAGTCATTGGAAGTCTGGGGGAAAAGTACGATAATACGGCGGATATCTATTCTTTCGGAATGCTTCTGTATGTGCTATTAAACGAGCTGAAATTCCCAGATTCGGATTACTACTGTGTAAACGATAAAATACAGTATAAGCAGGGGTATGTACTTCCCTGTCCTTTGCATGGATCGGATGAATTGTGCAGGATGGTAGAGAAAATGTGCAGGTATGATCCCGATATGCGCTATCAGTCTATGGACGAAGCGCTGGATGATTTGGAAAAACTCATGTTTCATGCCGAGACCCACTATCAGAGAGCGCACAGAGATACTTCTGTTGCGATTGGCGCACTGCTGCTTTTCTTTGGTACGATAGCGTGGAAATTAACGTTTAAACCGGATTTAGCAATCGAGCTGTCTAAAATGGCGTATCTGTTTTTTGCCTTATCCATTGGAAAATGGATTTTGAAGGTATGTAAGAAGGATATCGTATCAATCAGTATGATTCTTCTGGGGCTTGGAGGTTATCTGTTGGTGGCGTCCGGTTTTTCATGGATAAAATTAATCTTGCTGCTTGGTATTACCTTTTCCGAAGGAACTTTTGCGGGGCTATTTGCAGAGGCGATACTGACAGCGAATGCCGTCTATCTGATAACGGACAGGGGGACGCAGTTGGTTTACGGCTTTTGGGAGTACCGCTGGACGGCGGTTACATTGCTTTCCCTGGCGGCAGTTATGTTGAGTCAGGGTATGATTTTATCGGTAAGGGACAGGACGCTTACAGCAATTTATTTAAAGCGGAATAGGTTCTGGATTATCGTGTGCGCCATGTATGCAGTGTTATTGTTGAATGGGCTTGTTATGCAGGGGAAAACTGCGGATATGTGCAGTTGGCTTTTGGGCGAAAGAATAATGGAGGAATTACTAACTTATGATTTGACAAAAGTTGGGGCGATTGGCTTAGGCGTCAGCATTGCGTGGATTATCCGCGAGAGAATTTTGATTATGATGGATGAGCGCAGACAGGATACAGAAAAAGGATAATGTTCATTGAAAAAGCTTGAAGAAAGTGTAAACTTGGAGTGATAAACTTATTTTATTTATCTGCTATACTTAAAATATAAAGATGTATTCAAGGCGGAAGAGAGGAATCTGATAAGTATGAAGAAGACAGGCAAACATTTGAGACGGACAATATCAGCGCTGTTAGCAACTGCCCTGTTGGCGGCGTCTCTGCCCCGGACGGGTATGGATGTTTCTGCTGCCGAACAAGAAGCAGAAGTATCCTTACAGAGCGGGAAAAGCTTAGACGCAGAATGGTCTCAGCAGAACGGGGATAGTTTCAGTGCGCAAGATTCTGCTCAGACGGGAAATGATTCCAATATAGAAGACCCATCTCAGAGCGGGGAAGGTTCCAATACAGAAGAGTCAACTCAGCCGGGAAACAGCTCCGATATGGAAGATCCATCTCAGTCAGGTGACGATTCCAATACGGAAGACCCTGCCCAGCCGGAGGACGGCTCCAATGCGGAAGATTCTACTCAGCCAGGAAACGGCTCCGATATGGAAGATCCATCTCAGTCAGGTGACGATTCCAATACGGAAGACCCTGCCCAGCCGGAGGACGGTTTCAATACGGAAGACCCAACTCAGCCGGAAGACAGCTCCGATACAGAAGATTCAACTCAGCCAGAAGATGAGTCTTTGCCAGAAGAAGTATCCGAAGAAACGGAGTCGGACGACGAGGAAATGCCGGAAACTCAGCCAAACGTTGGGAGCACGGCTTCCGCAGGGGACGGGGACTACCTTGTCTATGATGATTCTTTAGAAAATCTTACGGTAACGCCCGGCAGTTACCATGCCTCAATCGAAGCAAAAATGCATGTCAATACCAATCTTAACTATTGCGTCATCTACACAACGAATGACGCTTCACAAAATGATTTCTTTCCGGGGCAGGATTCCCTGGACGATGCCCGTTTGAATGGGCAGTCCACGTTGGAAAGTAAAGGTTATGGCATCGAGGATTTGGACTATACGCCGCATTGGGGCGGCCAATATTATGATAGCTGGACAGCGGATTTTTCCGGGAAAAATGCGTTTGATTACTATGCGCCAAGCGGACTTATGCCGGAAACTACCTATCGTTTCCGCCTTGCTTATCGCACTACCTACGCTTCAACCATTACCTACCGTTTTCTGTCAGTTCCGCAGGAATTTACGACGAAGGCGGCAGCGGATACTTCCGCCGTCAGTTTTCAAGATATCTCTGTGGATGAAGTCGGCTATGCAGCCGCAAGGATAAGCTGGACATTGGATAATCCAGACAATGAATTTATCATCCAGACAGAAGTAATCGGATATGAAGAGTTAGAAGGAAATGGAGAGCGGGAAATAGAATATTCCAGAGAAATAGGCGCTTGTCTGGATGAGGAAGGTTATACGATACCCGGAAGATATTATGCGCTTATCGATACGACCGGAAAAGAACAGGATTTTTATCTGAAATTACAAGTATATACAGGAACAGAGAAAGAGCAGCAAACCATTACTGCGCCGGAAGCAATTCATATTACTCCCGATATGCTTGACGATGATAAAGTGACGGCGGAGATTACCCCCTCAACCGCTGCGCTCCGTGCATCGATAAACATCAGTCCCTGGCATGATGTCGATGCCGCCCGTATCAATAATGGGTTCAAAGTCGGTTCCATGTATCTGTATGTATACTATCGTACAAGAGGAACGACAGCATCATGGCAATATGAATCTCAGAATATCAATCAGGACTCCGCAGGGATGATGATAGAAGGTTTGTCGCCAAATACAACCTATGAATATTATGTCACTGTATCGGGGCAAAAAGTTTTATGGAGCCGGGGAAGCGAGGAAGAGCCGCTTACGTTTACGACCACTCCAAGAGTAGTTTATGAGGACAGCGATTTCCCGGATGAGGTGTTGCGGAGTTATATCAAGCAGCATTTAGAAATTTCTTCCACTGCCAAGATTACCAGTGATAAGCTGGATACGTTGACTTTTTTGGCGTATTCCAACAATTATCCCAGTGCGAATTATCCTGACCAGTATAAGGGTACGGGCGTTATCAAGTCGTTAGAAGGCATTCAGTATATGAAGAATCTGAATAACATCAGCCTCTATAACCATGAAATTACAGACGCCAGCATTCTAAGTAGTCTGAGCGGACTTGAATATGTCGATTTGCAGCTCAATGATATTAGCGAACTGCCCGATTTGTCTGGGCTGCCCTTGTTACAGTCTGCGAAATTTGAAGCGAATAAAATCACGGCGGACAGCATCACCGCGGATAAGCTTCCTAATGCCTTTTTGGAAAAAAATCCTAATTGGATATCTGGTACGGTAAACAGCCAGTTATCAGCGGCGGGAACGCCGACGAAAGAGCAGATTATCCAGAGATATGCCGAATTGCCGTGGAGTATAAGCGTGGCGAATACTTATGCAGAAAAACCAAGCATTACAGCCCCCTATGCAGCCGGACGCCTCTCCGATACGAGCCTGACGAACGCCTATAACATGCTGAATTTCGTGCGCTATGTAGCCGGCGTCCGGGATGATATTTCGCTGAGTGAAGCGCAGATGGAAGTGGTACAGGCAGGTACGCTCGTCAATGCGGTGAACCAGCAGATGTCACATTTTCCTGCCTGTCCCAAGGGATTTCCGTCCGAGCTATACGCTTTGGGAAGTTCGGGATGTGCCCACAGCAGTCTCGCCGTAGGATTCAGCAACCTGTCCTACAGCATACTCGCATGGATGTACGATAGCGATTACACGAATATGGGACAGGTGGGACACCGCAGGGGAGCGATAGACCCGACCATAAAGACGACTGGTTTTGGCGCCGTCACAAATGGATCGACTTATTCCGGTATGCATGTCAATAACATGCAGGGACCAGACAGGAAAAGAGGTGGTACGATTTCGGACTTTGTAGCATGGCCGGCCAGAAATACGCCGACACAGCTTATGAGCGGCACAAATTGCGCATGGTCAATCAGTCTGGGTTCCGACTATTACATGCCAGATACGTCGGCTGTTACGGTAACGCTGAAAAATACAAGCACAGGTAAGAAATGGACTTTCAACAGCGGAAATTCAAATACGAACGGCAATTATTTTAATATCGATACGATGGGAGGGTTTGGTCTGTTTAACTGTATCATTTTCCGCCCCAATCCAGCGGATAGCCTCAGTTATGCGGCGGGTGCGCGTTATGAAGTATCGGTTAGCGGATTAACAGACAGAACCGGCAGCGCTAAACCGTTATCCTACACCGTGGAGTTTTTCTCCCTGCCAACGATTGTAGAACCTACCGGCGTCAGTCTGGATAAGACTGCGCTGAATATGCAGCCCGGTGAGACAGTCGTATTGACTGTATCGGTCAAACCGGATAATGCAAAAAATAAAGACGTGAAATGGAGCAGCAGCAATGCAGAAGTGGCAGCAGTGGACGAAGAAGGTACGGTGACGGCGATAGCGCCCGGCGACGCTGTGATTACCGCTTCTACCTTCAATGGAAAAACTGCAGCCTGCAAAATCAAGGTAAGGCAGTATTCTATTGATAAAACAGAGCTGCAATTTGATTTAGCGGAGGGCGTCAAAACGGAAACGCTGACGGTAAGCGACGGCATTGCCACGATTAAGACTGTGAAGTGGAGCAGCAGCGATGAGAGGGTTGCCACCGTATTTGGAAATAACAAAGGAAACGGCATCGTGACGCCGACGGGGTCAGGGAGCGCCATTATCCGGGCGCAGGTTACGAATGGTCCCCGGTTATCCTGTACAGTAACCGTGAAAAAGGAGCAGCTGACGTCTATCAGTCTCAGTGCAGAATCATGCAGCATGGAAAAAGGTAGTACAAGGCAGCTTAAAGTATATATCATTCCCAAGGATACCACGTTGTCCACGGATATTCTCTGGAGCTCCGATAAGCCGGCAGTTGTCTCTGTCGGAGATGATGGACTTGTCCATGCAGTATCCGGGGGCACAGCAGTTATCACGGCGTCTATCGGGGACTGCACAGCAGAATGTGTGGTGACTGTCTATGAGAAAGCGGCAGCGCCCGTAGAGGAAAGCATTCCAAAGAATCTCTTTGCACTGACGAATGTACAGACCAGACTGTCGGATATCAGTCTGCAAGACTATGAAGGCTGGAAATGGGTATATGGCGATGCGGCGTTGACGAAATTTGCCGGGCAGCAGCAGAAAAGTTTTGCAGCCATATACAGCAGGGACGGTTATGCAGACTGGCAGGATTCGCTGACAGTATCGCTTTTTACCCTTACAGGGATACAGATTATGTTGGATGGTTCCACCCTTGGGAAAGGAACTGAGGCAGCAGCCAGAATCCAATGGAATATTGACGGACCGGAAAATTCCATTTCAGATAAGATTATGTCTGAATATGAGAAAAATCTGGTCTGGAGCAGCAGTCGTCCTTCTGTTGTAAAAGTGACAGGCAAAGGCGCATCTGCAAGACTCGAAGCAGCCGGGACAGGGAAGGCGTCTGTCAAAGCACAGATTACGCTGGGGAAAAAGACCTACAAGGCACAGTATGCAGTTACCGTAGTGGAAGGAACGCCTGCAGGTATTGTCCTTGATTCCGTAGATGGGCTGGAAACTGTTCCTGCAGATACAGAGGGGATACAGGCATATAAGGGAAACACGGCACAGGCAGACGCCGCTTTACAGGTTACGATTACGAACGCTTCCCGCCTTACGGTAAAGAGTAACAATACCAAAGTCGTGACAGTCGGGAAAGCAGCTTCTGTTTCCGATGGAACATACAGCATACCGCTTGCCATCAAGGCGGCGGGCACGGCGAGGATTACGCTTACAGTAAATGATGCGGCAAAAACAAGCAGGGATATCCTATTGTATATCACTGATCCGAAACCGAATATCAGCGAAAATACTGTGACGATAAACAGATTAAAAACGGGCGGCGCAACATTTGATATCTATCCTAATGATGGATACAGTGTGGAAAAGGTGACACTGGCGGGTACGGATGCCTCCCGCTTCACGCTGGCAAAGGAAGAGGACAGCGTAGGCGATGGCAGCTATCGGATCACGGCGAATGCCGATACCACAAAGGGAACCTACAAAGTAGAGGTAAAAGCCTTAGTCAATGGCACGGACTATGCATTGCCGCTTACGGTGAAAGTGGTAGAGCAGAAAGCGAAGTACACAGTGAAACAGAGCGCCAAGGCAAATCTTTTTTATAAAGATTTAGGGGCGCCGCAGCTAGTTGTTACTTCAAATGAGAAATTGACGGATATCGCCTTGGAAGAGTGCGATTTTAAGATAGAAAAGATAGAAGCAGCAGACGATATCTATCAGATTATGCCCAAGACAGAGAATGCACTGACGGCTTCCTGCGATAAGAAGGGAACTCTGAAAATTACTTTCGATGGGTATGATACCATTTGCGCCAATTTCACGGTGGGCGTGGTAACGAAAGCGCCAAAACTCTCTTTAGACAACAAGAGTGTGACCTTGTATCCAAACGCCGGTCTTACCACTGCAAGACTGAAAGTATTATGCGAAAAACAGACTTTCGGACTTGAATCCATCCAGTGCAGCTCACGTTTCAAAATCGTGGGAAATGAGCTGGTTTTAAATGGTTCGGACATCGATTTATCCAAGGCTTCTTCGGTGAAAGAAAAAATTATCTTATCGTCGGATGGCTGGACAGGAAGTGTTACCCTTTCCTGTACGGTAAAGGTGAACATGGGCGCTCCTGCGTTGAAGTTACAGAAGAACTCCTTGCAGTTGAATGCAAACGCGTCTACCTGGGCTTATGATATGGCGTCAACTGAGGTGATGTGGAAGGAAGCGGTAACTTTTGATATGGAAAAGACGCCCATAAGCGTCTGCGCCCAAAACAAGAAAGCACAGGAACTGATAAACGTAGGAATCCTTTTGGAATCAGCAGAGGGCAACCGTGTTATTGCAAGGCTGAACCATAAAGAAGTCGCAGCGGGCACTTATAAATTTAAGGTCAATGTAAAAGTAAGCGACGACTTTACCGTATCTACTCCGCTGACGGTAAAGATTGTGAATAAAGATATCAGTAAAGCAGTCAGCTATTCGGCAAAAGGAAGCATTGATGTGTTAAATAGGGAAGGCAGCTGCGTGACGGTTACTCCTTCTTTTAAAACCTTGAACGGCGGCAGCGTAAGCGGCAGGGTATCGCTTTCCGGAAGGTCGGCGCATTTGTTTAACGTCACCTATGAAGAGAATAAATTTATAATCCGTGCCAAGGAAAATGTCGCACTGATTACCAAATATAATTACGGCGTGTGCCTGAATTACACCGTCGAAAATGCGGATGGTGAGACGATGCAGATTTCCACGTCAGAGATAAAGCTGAAACTGAAACAAGGAAAACCCAAGGTGTCCTTAACGCCTAAAGGGGGCGCATTTTTCAGCGGCGCATACAATAGCGCGCCGGTCAGGATAGATGTGACCTTGAAAGGGGCGTCGGATCCTGTTATCGAGACGGTAGAGCTTACAAACGGTGCAGGGGTGTTTCAATATGAGAATGAGAGGATTGCGTTGTTAAAGGAAGGGACGTCGGTGAAGGGGAAGGCTTATAGTTTGAAGTTTAAGGTAACTTTTAAGGGGCATGCGGATAATCAGAAACCGGTGACGGTAACGTATAGTGCGAAGGTGCGGTAGGAGCTCGTTGCGTTTGAACCGTGGCGAGAGCATGACTGCGTTGGATTGTATCTTCTGTACAACGGGCGGCTGCAATAACCTAATTTCACAAGTATTTCTATCAGTAAAAAAGTCTGCAATAGAAAGGAAGGAAAGCAAATGGGTAAGACAGGAAGAAGGATTTTAACAACATTGCTTTGTATGGCGCTTCTGGTGACGGAAATTTTATCCGCAGGATTGACGGTACAGGCAAGCGGTGCGAATGCATTGGCGGGTATGGAAAAAGGTATTGATGCAGAAGAAAGCACTGGAACGGAAGAAGTGGACTCTGATGTGTCAGAAGATGCTGGAATGGAAGGAGCAGACTTTGATGTGTCAGGAAACAGCGGAACGGAAGAAAATGCAGGAACAGAAGACAGCTCCAACGTGGAGGAAAGTACAGAGACAGAAGACGGATCTGACACAGAAGAAACTGACGAGGAATTGTCAGAGGACACAGAAGAGGAAGAATCCGAAGAGCTGGAAGATTCCAATATGGAATTGCCGGAAGAAGTCACGGCGGAGAAGGCTGCAAAAGACGAAGGAACTGCGCGGATTTTAGGGATTTCCGAAGATGAAATCAAGGCAAGCGGAAGTTATAAAGAAATTACATGGGTGCTGGATTTATTTGGAAATTTTGTGCTAGAGGGACAAGGAGATTTCGATAGCTGGGGTTATAATGAGTGGGATGAGAATAAGTCTGAAAGCGAGCAGCTGGAAGTGAAAAATTACCATACCCGAAACGTTCCCTGGAGTCAGTATAGCAGCATGATTAAAACGGTAAAAGTCAATGTAACCGGTATGACAAATGCCACGGATATGTTCAGTGGTTTCAGTAATGTGACAAGCGTTGATATCAGTAATTTTGATACCAGCAGCCTAATTAACATGCGGGGAATGTTTAGCGGCTGCGATATGTCGAAATGGGATTTAAGCGGTTTTGATACCAGCAACGTTACCATTATGAAAGGTACATTTAGCGGATGTAAAGGACTGACGGGTCAGGAACTAAGCAGTTTTGATACCAGTAATGTGGTAGATATGAGTCTGATGTTCGATAATTGTAGAACTTTGACGAGTCTGGATTTAAGCAGTTTTGATACTCACAAGGTAACGGATATGAGAAGGATATTCGCTGACTGCCGGGAATTGAGGAGCTTGGATGTAAGTAGCTTTGACACTGGCAGCGTCACAAGTATGGACAGTATGTTTTCTTTTTGCCAGGAGCTGACGAGCTTGGATTTGAGCAGTTTTGATACTGGCAGTGTTACAACGATGTGCAGAATGTTTGATTATTGCAAAAAACTGCAAAGTCTGGATTTGAGCAGTTTTAACACGGGTAACGTAACTACTATGGAAAGTATGTTTGCGGCTTGCGAGACATTGACAAGTCTGGATTTGAGCGGTTTTGATACTAGCCAGGTAACTGTTATGAACAAGATGTTTAATGAGTGCAGCGGATTGACGAGCCTGGACGTAAGTGGTTTTAACACCAGATGGGTAACGGATATGTCTGAGATGTTTCGGAAATGCAGCAGCCTAACGAGCCTGGATATCAGCAGTTTTAATACTAGCAATGTAACAACTATGAGAAGGATGTTTTCACAAGCCAGCAGTCTGACAAGTCTGGATCTCAGCCATTTTGACACTCTTAAAGTAACGAATATGCATGAGATGTTTTATTGTTGTCATGGACTGACGGGGCTAGACCTGAGTAGTTTTGACTGTAGAAATGTTAACTATTGCAACTATATGCTTCACTTATATACTGCTGACCACCGGGAGCCTTTTGTGCTCTATACGCCCAGATATGTGATGAGTAATATGTTGGTGGCATCAGGAAATGACTGGCTGCCGGGACTTGGCGGTGTAGAGCCTCCCGCAAGCGAAGACGCTCCGCAGAATGGACCTGTTTTTTACGATGTGGCTGGAAATGAATATAAGTATCTGCCAAAAGATATAGGCTACAGCATCGTGTTAAGGCAGGGAGAGAAACCTTCCGCCACCGAGCAAATTACCGTCACGAAGGCGAAGACGTCTTATCTATGCGATGAAACGCTGAGTATAGAGGATTTACAGGTCATGTATTGCGGCAAGGACGGCTCAATTTCAAAAGTACCGGAAGGGGATTATACGACGAATGCAGCCGATATCGATATGTCTATGCCGGGGAAGAAGGTCTTAACCGTGACTTATGCCAAAGACGGCATCGCATTGACTGCCCAAATCACGTTGACGGTGGCGCAGAAGCTGGATGAAACTCATGTAAAAATCACATTATCCGGTGAGGGTAGTTATGTCTATAACGGAGAACGCCATACGCCGAATCCAACTGTCGTTTATCTGCCGGAGGGAACAGGCGGTGCAGACACTGTGGGCATTCCCCTGCGCTCCGGGATAGATTATAAGGTATCCTATCGGAATAATATCAATGCTTACGAAGGGGAACTGGACGAAGGAACGGCTGGGAATGCGCCGGCTGTCATCATTACAGGAATCGGAGAATATGGCGGAACGTTTACCCGGTACTTCCAGATTGCAAAGGCAGCCGCTCCTGAAAGCAGGGAGTTTGAAGTCTATGCATCGGAGTGCGGACAGCTCATGGATAAGGAAAGAAAACTGGATTTATCCGGTGAGTTTGCTTCTTATGGGAAGAAGACCTATTCCATAGAAGCAGTTGAAGAAGGAAAACAGTATGGTTTCTTCACGAAGATACCTGAAACGAGCGATATCAGTGAATGGGGCGTTCTGAAGTATTTTACTAAGCAGGGAGAAGAAGGCGACTATGCTATCGTCAAATTTAAGGCTGTTTTTGCCAATTATCAGGATGCATATGTGACGGTAAAGATTATTATGACGGATAAGACGCCTGCAACCATTTCCGGGATTACCATGAAGAGCAGCGTCTACAATGGAACCGCTGTATCTTATAGCGGAAGCACCGTCGTAAAAACAGAAGACGGTACGGATATTTCCGATAAAGTCACTTTGATTTATACTTACAGCGGAACACAGGCGGATGGAAGTCCTTATACGGATATCACGTCCGATGGGGATAGTATTTCTGGCGGGGATGGCGCTTCTGATGCCGGAAATTCCGCGCCTGTTAATGCAGGAAATTATAGCCTGAAAGTGGAAATTGCAGACAGTACAGGGAGTTATATGGGCAGTGCGGTATATCCTTTTTCCATTAAAAAAGCCCCGCTGATAATCACTGCGCAGGATGTTACCCTGCTGGCGAAAGAAGATTCCCTGCCAACAGCATATCTGTGGGATGTACAAGGACTGATAGGGGGAGATGGGCTTAGGACAGAGCCGTCTTTTACCTTTACGGATGACAAAGGAAATGAGATTGCGCAGAGTGCCCTGGATATTGAGGAAGAGCATATTTATTACATCATTCCCTACGGTGCGGACGCTGGAATGAATTATGAAATCGCTTACTGTCGGGGAACTTTGGCTGTCATGGAGGAAAGAGTAAGTTATCAGGTTCGCTTCGATTTGTCCGGGCATGGGGAAACCATGACGATTGCCGGAGTCAAAGCAGGCAGTCTGATTGAGGAACCAAAAACTCCGATAGATGCAGAAGGAAAGTATCTCTTTGAGGGATGGTATAAAGATGCTGCTTTTGCCCAGAAACAGAAATGGAATTTTATGTCGGATACGGTACAGTCAGATATGACGCTCTATGCGTGCTGGCTTGTCAAAGCGGCAGCTGGGAATGAAAAGGGCATGAAAATATGTATTCAGGATATCCAATATCAGGCTTATACGGGAAATGCCCTGAAGCCGAATGTTCTTGTATATGCCGCGGATGGGAAAACCTTGTTAAAGGCAGGAAAAGATTATACCGTGAAATATGCCAATAATAAGAACGCCGTTTCTGTAGATAAGAATGGAAATCCCAAAACTGCGGGCGGCACGGCAATGGTAACGAATCCGGGGAAAAGTACGGAAGTGCGGACAAATATCGAAGGAAGCTTCCGCACAGATATGCCTTATATTATCGTTACCGGGAAAGGAAATTATAAAGAAACCATCTATAAGAATTTTATCATTCTTCCCACGAATTTATCCGGTGTCGGGAAAGATGGGAAAACGACACTTGCGTCAGGATTTACACTGAAATATACAGAACAGCTTGTGAAAAATGCTTCCAAGACACAGACACCGTTCCAGTCCTTAAAATATAAGAAAAAAATGACATTGGGGACAGATTTTACCATCACGTTACAGGCGACGGAAAATGTAAAATGTGACACAAATGTCAGTGCAGGGGCTGGCGAGACGCCCTTAGAATGGTCAGAGGAAACAACCTATAATGCAAAGACCAAAAAATATATTGCCCCTGCCATTCCGAAAGGATATTATGGCACGTTTCTTATGACAATTACAGGAAGCGCGGTCGCAGGAAAGGGAAACTACACAGGACAGATTACAAAGAATATTTATGTGGCGGACAGTGCGAAATTCCTGATGAAAAATGCAAAGATTACGCTTGGAAAAAATCAGAAGACTTTCCAGTACAATTCTCAGCAGATTCACCTGACGCCGGGATATTATGATGCAGCGGATAAAAAGTATTACATCATGACAGGCGGTGTGAAAAAGGAAACCGCAAAAGATGATTTGTTTACGGTAAGCGTAAAAAATGGAAAGCAGACAGAGTACCTTATCTATGAGGAAACAGAAGAAAACAGTCCCTATTTCATCCGCTACCAGAATCATAAGGCGGTCGGTACGGCGACGATGACAATCGAAGGAAATCCGGCAATGGGTTATTGCGGCACAAAGAGCGTTACCTTTAAAATCACGGGAACCGCTTTTAGCGCCAAGAAGGTGAATGTAAAGAGTGGCAGTACGGATGAGAACAGTTTACAAGCATCCATGCCTTATACGGGAAAAGCAATCACACAAAACAAAGTGCGTCTTACCCTGAAGGCAACCAATAGCACGCCGGAAACGCCGCTTACCTATGGGGAACATTACACCATCAGTTATAAGAATAACATCAAAAAAGGCACGGCGACCATGACCTTTCGTGCAAAACCGGAATCGGGGTACAGCGGCAGTTTTAAAAAGACCTTTAAGATTACGCAGCAAAGCTTACGCGATGTTATCATTGATGGCACAGAGGTGACAACGGACGGCGAAGATGCTGTTAAAAATACCAAAAACTTAATCTGGAAAGGCAGCGACGCCGTTTACTCCAAAAATGGCGCTGCGCTCGATGTCCATCTAAAAAATGCAGCAGGTATCGCCTTGAAACAGGGTACGGATTATACGATAAGCTATCAGAATCATAAAGCAGTGACAACTGGTGATACTGCCAAAATGCCGCTGATGATTATCAAGGGAAAAGGCAATTACGCAGGTACTTTGAATATCAGTTTCAAGATAGCGCAGGCGGATATTGACACGGCTGTCACAAATAAAATAGTATCGATATCCTGCACGTCCGTCCAGCGGAAAAACAATATGAAATTTAAGGACTTTAAGCTGAAACTGACGGATGGCAGGAAAGCCTTGAAAGTGGATGGGGATTATACGCTCGATTTCACCCACTGCAGCGATGAGATGATTCAGGCTTATGCAGACGCCCTCGCAGCGGGAGGGACGCTTCCCGAAGCGCCGAAAGTGACAGTGAAAGGCAAGGGCAGCTATACCGGTGAGACAGAACTATCCGTAGCCGACTTTATCTATGCACTAAAACTGACTTCCAAAAATCTGACTGTTACCGTAAACGGCGATAGAACGTATACGGGCTCTAATGTAGAACCAGCGGTATCGGTGTCTTATTATCCGAATAATAATGCCGGGAAACAAGGAGCCGTTGCCGATGACAGCTTTAGCGATAAAGACTATCAGGTCACTTATGGAAGCAATAATAAACTGGCAGGTAAAAAAGGAACCGTTACGATTACCGGAAAGGGTATCTATGGCGGAAGTGTGACGTTTAAATTTGCGATTGAGAAGAAGGGGATTTATTAAAATTGGAAAAGGCAGGAGCCGATGAGGCGGCCTGCCATTTCCGGTATCTGAATTTTTATTATGTCTTGAAAAATCTCATAGATAAAGGTAAGATAGGATATGGAGTCTGTGCAGGAATAAAAGTGATTTTATCCGTATGTGCCAGACTGTAAGCGTATGAGAATGACAGAAGGAAGACAGGGGTTAATTCTTATGAGTGGACCAAAGGTAGATATAGCGGAAGTGCGTAAGCAGGAAATGATGCGGCTTGCCGCAGCAAGAAACGAAAGAAAGAATCTTTCCAATAAGATTCAGGCGTTGCAAAAACAGGTGGATAACTGTTTTGGTTCCGATATGCAATTAATGTGTCAGGACGAGTCCCTGAAAGCAAATTGTGATAAAATGCTGGCGATTCAGGAAGAATGCCGCAGGGCGTTAGGGGAGCTTTTGGGACAGGTGAAATCTGGAAACGAGCTATTAAATGTAGATACAATCAGTGAAAAAGCTGAGGAAATTACGAAGAAATTTCATGAGAGAATACAGGGCGAGAGGGAAACGGTTAACCAACTGGCGAAGGCCAGTCAGAAGTACCAGCAGTTAGAGGCTGACAGACAGCGGCTTGCACAGGCTAAGCGTAAGAAAATCGGAAGGCTTTCCAGTAAGACGCAGACGACGGATACTGTCGTTGTGGCGGCGGATATTGTTACGGAAGCGGATGTAGAGGAGCTTTCAGAGACCTTTAAAGAAGAGCTTGGCGAGTTTATGAAATCCGGGAATATGACAAGCCGGCATAAGAACACTATGCTGCTCATTCATCAGGATTTGCAGGAAATCCTTCAAAGTGAAATTCCGGCGGAGCGAAAAGAAAAGCGGATAAAACGACTTTTTGACGATTATCAGCAGATGACTGTCAGAATAAAGGATGAGGTTGCAGAGATGGAAGCGCTGTATGAAGATTATGTGAAGGAGTGCTTCGATTTATCGGTGCCCGCGATGGCGCTGCATGATTTTTCATCCAAAGAAGAAATCGAAGACGCCCTCGACGCCGCTAAGGAGCGCGCTGAAACCCAGCTTTCCAAAGAGTATATTAAGCGCCAGATTGATGAAGTTATGGCAAAACATGGATATGACGTGGTTAAATCCGATATGCTTACAGAGGCAAACCAGAGCGGACAGATATTATATGGTGTGAATCAGGATACGGCAATCAATGTTTTTGTATCGGATGAGAATCAGGTAACGATGCGTGTGGTTGGAATTGGATTCGATACAGAGATATCCGAAGCGGAAGATGAAAAACTTTTTCAGCAGCAATGCGCATTCTGCGGTATGCACCCGCAGATTACGGCGGAACTGGCAATGCGCGGGGTAATTCTGCATACGAAAAAGCATATGCCGCCGGATAGAAAGTATAATAAGAAACTGCAGACGAAATCAAAGCAAAGCTCCCAGACGACAAGCAGGGCAAAGAAAGAGCTGAAGCGAGTGGAACAAAAGACGATGCATAAGGGGTGAAGATAGATGGCAGCAATTATATGCAGACAGTGTGGTTATGAGAATCCAGAGGGAAGTATGGTTTGCGAGATTTGCGCTGACTCTCTTGTGGAAGAGGCTAAGGCGCCGGTTCGGGAAACGGTTCAGACGGCAGAGGCGGCAGCATCAGGAACGCCGGTAAATGCTGGGACAACCGTATCGCAGATATCTACGGCGCCGCAGGAAGAAGCTGCCATAGATGATGGGAATGAATATTTTATTCTATGCCCGGAGTCCCAGACCAAGACAATCCTTCCGCATGGTAAAGTAACCTCATTTTATTGTGAAGGGTGTAAAAAGCAGCATGAGGTAGACGGATTTCTCTGGAATATCGAGAAAAGAGCAAAGCAGGAAGCATCTGCAGGAAGAACGGAGACACAGAAGAAGGAAGCGCCCAAGGGGGACAATCTCTGGCTGGAAGAAATTAATTCCCATGTGAGAATTGAAATTGATAAAGCGGGCGGCAGCCTTGGAAGATATGGAAAATATGGAGCAGAGTTTTTCCAGAGCAGAGGTTTGTTGACGGTTTCCGGCGAGCATTGCATGATTACATATGAATTTGGCAATTGGGTGATCCGACATATCAGCCGTACCAATCAGACCAAATATAATAACATGATTCTAGGTTCTAACGAGCCCAATCTTCTGGAGGATGGCAAGGCGCTTACACTGGCAAATGCGGTAACGTTTATTGTCAGAATAGGCTGATGTATATTGACAGAATTTTATATCCAATAGAGACATTAGGTCCTGGGAAACGTCTTGTAATATGGGTCAGGGGCTGCAGCAGACATTGTAAAGGCTGCGCCAATCCAGAACTGTGGGACATATCCAATTCTAAATATTTTCCAGTAGAAGATATCGCTCAAATCATCCAGAATATTTATGCCGATTCCCCTTTTGACGGGGTGACTATCAGCGGCGGAGACCCTCTGGAACAGAAAGAGGAACTGCTGCTTCTTTTGGATGAAATTAGTAAAATTACGGACGATGTATTGCTTTATACGGGCTATACTTATCAGGAAGTATGCGCTTTGCTGACGAAAGAGGAACTTATGGCGCTGATGGGTAAGCTGTCGGTTTTAATCGACGGACCTTATGTAGAAAAGTTAAATACAAAGGACGCGGTTCTGCGGGGTTCCAGTAATCAGCAGATTATCTATTGCAGTGACAAGTATCGGGAAAAATACGAGGAATACCTTTTAGCGGGGCGAAAAATACAAAATGTATATATGGGTAATCAACTGATATCCGTAGGAATACATAACAGGAAGGAGCAGGAAACTTGAAAAAGAACAGTATACCGAAATGGCAGCAGGAAATTTCAAGCTTTAAAGGCATCAAGAGTACCTTTATTATCGAAGGAAATATCAATGATTTTTATCCGATATATGATTTGGCAGGGGGTGAAGATATCCCGCGTGCTTTCGTAGACCTTAACATGACCCTTTTTAAGCTTTTTAATGAGAATATGGCGGAAAGCAGCTATGATTTCATGTTCTGCGACCCTGCCACGGGAATTTATAATAAATTTGGCGACAAGTTTGGCAATATTGAAGAAATGATGCAGAAGTATGCCTCATCGGGTGAAGAGGAAAGCTTTTCTTTTGGCATTGATAGAATTTTTAAGAAGGCATGCAAGATGGATGATATTGAAAAACTATCTTCTACCATCAGAAATGCCGTAGTCGATGCCGATAGAGAAAAACCCGTCTGTGTGGTTATGAATTTTGCATCCAGATACATATCTTCCCCCACAACGCTTGAGGCATCGGAGAATAAAATGTTTCTGAATCTGCTTTTTGCATCCCTGAATGCGGCAAAGATTTCCGAGCAGTTCAATACCTTAATCATGGTGGTTGAGAAATTCAATGACCTGCCAGCCTGGTTTTTCTACAATAATCCCAATGTCAGGACAATTTCATTACCTAATCCAGACAAAGAAATCAGAACTATTTTCGTGGAAAAAGAATATACGGAATTTGAATCTAACCCGGAGCTTCAGAAGGTAAAGGACAAGTTTATAGATGTTACCGACGGATTGAAACATAGGGAATTAAAGGAGCTTAGAAGTCTTTATCAGAGACTGATTGCACGCAACCCTGATACGGATATTTTAGACGCCGTTTCCATTTATAAATATGGCATCATTGAGAATATGTGGCACTCGATTGATAAAGATAAAATCGCGAATCTGGACGAGCTTTTGAAACAGAGGGTTATGGGGCAGGATCAGGCGGTTGCAAAGACCGTTAATATTGTAAAAAGAGCGGTTTCAGGACTTTCCGGTCTGCAGCATTCGTCCGGGCAGAATAAGCCGCGGGGCGTTCTCTTCTTTGCAGGGCCTACGGGAACGGGTAAAACAGAGCTTACAAAAGCCTTGGCGGAGCAGTTGTTTGGCGATGAGAATAACTGTATCCGTTTCGATATGAGTGAGTTTTCAGAGGCGCAGGCTGACCAGAAATTATTTGGCGCGCCGCCCGGATATGTGGGCTATGAGGCAGGAGGACAGTTGACCAATGCTATCAAGGAAAGACCTTTTTCTATTTTATTATTTGATGAGATAGAAAAGGCGCATCCGTCCATTATGGATAAATTCTTACAGATACTTGAGGACGGCCGCATGACAGACGGTCAGGGGAATACGGTCTATTTTTCAGAGACCTTGATTATTTTTACAAGTAATCTTGGAATCACACAGAAGTATATCGATGCAAACGGCAGGGAACGAAGGGAACAGCTAGTATTTCCAAGCGAAACCTATGAGGAAATCGAACCGAAAGTATTGAGCGCCATCAAAGACCATTTTAAGCCGGAGGTTTTAAACCGGATAGGAAACAATATCATCGTTTATGATTTTATCAGACCGGAAGCGTCGAAAGCCATTGTGAAAGGACAGATTTCCAAAATTAATGCGCGTATTGCGAAACAAAATAAAATCACAATCAATGTCCCGGAAGATGTTTACGAATTTTACTATGCACAGGCAAATCATGACGAAGTCCTGGAAATGGGCGGCAGGGGAATCGGAAATATGATGGAAGAAAAATATATTAATTCTTTAGCGGAGTTTATTTTTGAAGCGGATTGCAAAGAAGGCGATTCCATAGCGGTTGTTGTGGATGGCGATAAGGTAAAGTTTGTAAAAGCAATTTAGAGAAAGGGGCATGGTTATTCGATATGTTTTCCTATGCAGGCAAAGTAGATATAGGAGTATATGAGAAACAGAATGATGATAGATTGCTAATAGGCTCTCATATACTGACGGATGGGGAATTTTCAGACAGTACGGAGAAGGATTATATTGTTGCGACAGTTTGTGACGGTGTGGGCGGTATGGTGGAAGGATACCGGGCGGCGATGATTGCTCTGGAAACCTGCAGCCATTTGAACAGACCGGGAGTTACGACTGTGGACATCAAAGAGATGATAGAAGTATCTAACAGACGGATACGGAACATACAGAGTATGGAAAATCTGCAGAATGGTTTAAGGACGACGATAGCAGGAATCTATGCGGATAAAGAGCATTTTATCGTATTCAATGCAGGAGATAGCAGAGTATACCGGTTTCGTTTTAAATATTTCACCCAGATATCCAAGGATCATTCATTGGTGCAGGAGCTTATTGATATCGGTGAAATTACTCCCGACGAGGCTAAGGTGCACCCAAAGAAAAATATTATCAATAAATGTTTAGGCAATGAGGAAACGGTGAATCCAAGAATTGTAGATATGTCGGATGATTTCGCAGAGAATGATATCGTTATGATATGTTCGGACGGAATCTCAGATGAAGTTTTAGATGCTGAATTGAAAGAGATTCTATTGGCGCATAAGCAGGATGAATCCCTGCTTGAATGCTGTAGACTGATAGCGCAGAAGGCTGTAGAAAAAGGGTCAAAAGATAATATGAGTGTTATTTTGCTCAGGAAGGGAGCTTAGAATAATGGACGATGAAAGAATCCCCACGATGCCGCAGGCGGAAGACAGTTTATCTGAACGGATACCAACGATGCCGCAGATGGAGGACGGTGTATCCGAACGGATACCGACGATGCCGCAGATGGAGGACGGTGTATCCGAACGGATACCGACAATGCCGCAGATGGAAGATGGGTTATCCGAACGGGTGCCGACGATGCCCCAGGGACAGGCGGACGCAGATGGACGCGTGGCGACGATGCCGCAGCAGGGAATGACACAGAATGGCGTAGTAGGCGGAAGGCTTATTGTTACATCCGATATTCATTTTACTGGCGATAAGGGATTGTCCTTTGTTATCGAATCGAATCATGTGGTAAGCGCGGACAGCGGTGAGTCGCAGATTTACGGCTGCCATAAATCAATTGGAAATGAGAAATATGTCGCAAGAATCCTGATTTCCGTTACCCCGGAATCAGATGCGGACAAAAGATTAACGCGCGATAAGGTGATTCGTTTCCTGGATAGTATCAGTGCAAAAGAAGACAGTCATATTCTGCCATTAATCGAGCATGGAACAGCCAATATCAATGGAAAAACCTATTTTGTAGAAATTTATCCATTCTGCGAAAGCGGTGATTTAGGCAGACGGAAAGGGCAGATTTCTTATCAGGAATTACATGATGAAATCATCCCGGCATTAAATGAGGCGCTGCATCTCTTCCATAATGCCGGATTGGTACATAGAGATGTAAAACCGGATAATTTATATCGGTATAACGATAAAATTGTCATAGGTGATTTCGGTATTACCTGTGATTTGCGGACGGATGGTTTTGCAACGGATAGGTATAAGACCGGAACCTTGGGCTATTATGCGCCGGAGCTGATGTCTCAGGCCGCTATTACATCATCAGATTATTATTCCTTCGGACAGACGATATGGACCCTGTATTATGGAGAAATGATGTATCGGAATCTTTTGCGCCGCTGTAAGGCATACGGCATTGAAGAGCAGAGAAATCAGATTAATTTCGCCATGCTGAATAATGTGTATTATGGATTAGAGGAAATAAGACCGGAGGACGCTTTTTTTGAAATATTAGTCCGGGGACTCCTTCAGTATGACCCGTCTAGCCGTTTCGGTTATGAACAGGTGGCGCGCTGGCTCAGAGGCGATAAGTCGGTTGCCCGCGAGATTGCCAACTTTGACAGCAAGGGGACTTTCAAAACAGCGTTTGTCTATCATGGCAAGGAATGCTGGGATAGCAATGATATTTATAATGTATTGGTTGAAGATTGGGAAAACGCAAAGGAATTGCTTTATACGGGCATGTTAAAAGATTTCTTTGTATCACAGGATTTCGGCATGTCCATTGAAATCGATAAGATAGTCAAGACCTACTCTACCCTGCGGGCGGATAATGGGCGTAAAGTGACCGATGAAGAAATTGAGACACAAAATGATATCGGACTTGGTAAATTTTTCATGCTTCTGAATAAGGGAGCGACGCTGGTATGGAGGGCGACACAGTATAAAAACTTTGAAGGGCTTGCCGCCCATATCGCGCAATATATCTATAACTCGGATTCTGGGAATGCCAATGCCCATTTTACAGATTTGCTTGGCTCAGATTTACTTGGATACTGGTACCAGTATCAAACGTCCGGAAAGGGAACCTTTGATGAAGGAATCGCAGATGTCATCAATCATATCAGATTGTTGGCGGGGGCGGATTCAGAGTGGGTTCAGTGGATTGCCTATGCGACGACTTGTTACCTTTTTGCCGGTAATTCGGAGGCGCTTAATTTCAGGGAATGTAAGACCTTAAATGAGATTGGAAAGTATGTGGCAGAATTGTCCGGGGATTTTTATGCCGGAGTTGCCAGCGTCTTAACAAGCGCATTTTTCTATGGGTTTCTTTTTGCCAGCGGCTATGGAGAACATGCATGGTATATGATTAACCGAATCCAAAACGGCAGGGCGTATGAGGACGTCGAAATGCTTTTTGATTTATTTAACGCAGAAATAGATGATTCAGAAATAAAAAAAGCAGTTATGGATTGTTACTTGAAAAAAGGACCGTATGCACATTTATATTGGTGGAAGAACCATTTAGAGTTGTATAGTTTTCATTCCGCAGAGGCAGATGCCATAAAGACGGAAATAGAGAGCTGTGCGGTTTCTGGAAAGGATATTCAGCAGCTTCGGGAAGGATTTGCAAGGCTGGAACAGCTTGCGATTAGATTCCGTGAAATGTTTGTTGATAATATATTCCTGGCAAGTCTTGGACTTAACAAAGGTAAAAACGATATTACGGCAGAGAAAGCGGCTGCCTATTGGCATTATAATTTTCTGGACAGAGAGGCGCCTATCGGATTTCGTTTATACATTGAGGAAGGAGGAGTGAATCGTGGCTGATAGAAGTGTAATCAAATATTTTGAAAGTGCATATCAGGAAGCAAATGCCTATTCTCAAAAAGTCCTGGAAGAATATGAAAATATCGGTGCAAGCTATGTGAAAAAAGATAAGTTTTATACGCCCTTTTCTTCCAAAGAAATTGTATGGACGGCAGTATATTTAATTGTTGGTATTGCCGGTCTCATATTGCATGGGACTGCCTTTGGGTACATAGAAAAATATCTGTTTTCCAGATGGAAGTTTGACGTTTTGGAAGGATATCTTTCCTTAGTTTATAATCTGGCGTTTACCGGTCTGCTTGCCTTGGGAATCTGGTATTTATTTAAACTCATCTATTCTATGAAGGTTAAACGCGAGCTTGACGATATTGCCAGACTTTCGGATTCCTTAAAAGCAGATTTAAAAAATTTGCGGGAACATGTAGAAGAGCGCATGGCGGAATTTTTTGCAAATCCCGGCGGGGTGTCGATTGGAAATGTGAATCAGCATGAAAACGCTCTTGAGAAATACAAAAATAAGGTGGATACCATCGAGAAGAAAACCACACAGGCAAAAACGATATTTCTTTTCGTACTTTTTGCCGCATTGATGGTGATTCATTTTCTGTTTTTGGGAAGATATGCGGTTGTTTCCATCAAGGCGAGATATAGTTATCCCTCTACCTTTGTTGTGTGCAGTTCTTATTTACTACTTTTTGCAGTACTGTATGAATTTCAGATATCCACTTATGAGTATTTAAAAAGAACCACGAAGTATGTGGCGATTGCAGCGTTTGTAATTTATCAGGCTGCGATGGGACTGCTGATGAGAAAGTATGACCTTTTTCATGGTATGTTACATATCAACAGCGATTTAAAAGAGGACGCCGCAGAGTGGCTTCTCATGATATATGATTTCTTAGAGAAATATATTTTGACGAAGGGAGCATTGATTTTGATTGTGCCTTCCATTCTGTGCATTATGTTTATCATACGGACCGATGCGGAAAAAGACATCCGAATGGGCAGGGAAGGTTTTGTAGTTCCCATGCTAGGCGCTGCGGACAGGGTATATTCTGCCACCCATACAAAAATACGAAATAAAGGAGCATTTATTGCAGGGGCAGCCTATGCGGCGATAGCGCCAAAATACATGGCACAGATACTAGGGAATAAAATGTCGTTTGGGCGGGTAGTGTTGTATATTGTATTAGGCATGGTATGGTTTGGCGTCGGATTATTTTTTCCCGGAAAAGAAGGAAGAGCGGTATGTGGAAAGCGGCTTGACTGGGTAAAACATAGCTTTTTCGTATGCTACATGTTCCTAACGCTCGCGATGCTTCCGGGTTTTGATGTGGACAGGATTCTTCTTATCCTGCTCCAGCCTGCATTAACAATGATAGTATTTGGGATTATAGGGTTGATTATTTAATAGGAAAGGAAAAGCATGAAATTTCTACATTTAGGAGATTTACACTTGGGAAAAACTTTGAGTGATTTTGATCTGATTGAGGATCAGAGATATATCCTTGATCAGATTCTTTGTATTGCAGATAAAGAATCTGTAGACGGCGTACTTATCGCAGGGGATGTGTATGATAAATCCATTCCAAGCGAGGCGGCTACGAAGCTTCTGGATTATTTCCTGATTGAACTGGCAAAAAAAGAAATCAAGGTATTTATGGTGAGTGGCAACCATGATTCGGATGAACGTCTGAATTACGGGAGCGCCCTATTTGCATCTAATCAGATATTCATATCGGCTGTCTTTGATGGAACGCTTCATAAGCAGAGCTTTACTGACGGGGATACAGAGATTGACGTCTATATGCTTCCGTTTGTAAAAGCTTCCCAGGTAAGACATTATTTCCCGGATGCAGATATAGAGAGTTACGATGACGCTGTCAGGACTATTATAAGAAACACGCCTATCAATCAAAAAAATAAAAATATTCTGGTGGCACATCAATTTGTTGCAGGGAAGGGAGAAGACCCCGCCCTTGCAGGTTCGGAAAGCGTTGGAACACAGAGTGTAGGTATGGTTGAAAAAATCGGATACGACTGTTTTGATGGTTTTGACTATGTGGCATTAGGTCATATTCATTCTCCACAAAGGGTTGGAAGGGATGGGATTCGATATGCTGGTTCCCCGCTTAAATATTCACTTAGCGAAGCCAATAATGAAAAGTCGGCTCCTCTTATTACGGTATCAACAGAGATTAAGATAGAGCCTGTTCCCTTAAAACCGAAAAGGGACATGCGGCACATCAAGGGGACGATGAAGGAACTGCTGGATAAAAAGAATGTAAAAGCGCCAGAGGATTTCATTTATGTAACATTGACAGATGAGGACATCATCAATGATGCAATGGGAGTGTTTAGGCAGATATATCCGAATACAGTGCGGATTGACTACGACAATTCACATACAAGAGAGATTGAGCAGGTGGATATCAGCAGAATTGCCGAAAATAAATCTTTCTCAGAGCTAATCGGAGATTTTTACAGGCTGGTGTATGGCTGTGAGATTACCGAGGAAGAAATGGATGTAATGAGGACAGCGGCACGGGAGGCAGGTGTTATCAATGAAGCCGATTAAACTGATCATAAGCGCAATTGGTCCCTATGCCGGAAAACTTCCTGAAATAAAGTTTGATGCCTTTGAAGAAAAGGGATTATTTCTGATATCCGGAGATACCGGTGCGGGGAAAACGACGATATTTGATGCGATATGTTTTGCATTATATGGCACGACCAGCGGGACATATAGGGATACCAAAAATTTAAGAAGCGAATACGCCAGTGAGTCTGCCCAGAGCTATGTGGACTTTTATTTTTCCCATCAGGGGCGTGAATTTCATGTCTGGAGGCAGCCGTCTTATGAAAGGCGGAAACAACGTGGTGATGGCATGACATTAGAAAAAGAAAACGCGATTCTTTATGAAGAGGGACAAGCGCCGATAGAGGGATTGACTCAGGTTAATAATGCCGTAAAGGAACTGCTGCATATAGATGACAGGCAGTTTAAACAGATTGTGATGATTGCGCAAGGGGAATTCTGGGATTTGTTAAATGCGAAAACGGAGCAGAGAACAGAGATACTGCGTACTATATTTTTGACGAACGGTTATAAAAATATAGAGTATAAATTGAAGGATAGAATGGATGCAAGCTATAAGATTAAGATAGAGACTGAACGCAGTATTATCCAGCACTTCGGGGATGTGTCGGCGGATGGAAAAGATGCGCTTTCTGGCGAACTGGAAAACCTTAAAAACAGAGTCAGACAATCTGAAAGTGCGTGGAATCTCGATGAAATCTTAGACCTCATGGAGCGTCTGATTTTGTCAGACAAAGAAAAATTAAAACGTATGAAAACAGATTTGAAAAAAGCGGAGACGGAGTTGGAAAAGAACAAAGAGAAGCTTGCGCTGGCCAGGAGCAATAACAGCTTCATCGAGAAAAGAGATAGACTTGAAAAAGAAAAAGAAGAGCTTGAAAAAAGAAAGATGGAAATTGATGAAGAAAACCGGCTTTTAGACAGACAAAAGAAAGCCACCCGTAATGTGAGTCCGTCTTATGATGCATGGATGAAAAAGTGTAAGGAAGTATCTTCCACCGAAAAGCGGATTAAGACAACGGAATTAAATCTAAAGACGGCTAAGGCAGCCGCAGGACAGGCCGAGGGAGCGCTTGCTGATGCCCAAAAACAGGAACCAGAGGTTGAGCAATTAAAGCAGACGATAAGCAGGATTGATGATGAGGAACAGAAATATCAGCAAAAAGAGGAACTTGAAGGAAAGCTGAAAGAACTTGAAAAACGCGATAAAAATATTAGCGCAGAGGAAGCAGGGTTAAAAGAAGATGAGAAATCCCTTAAAGAAAAGATAAAAGCCCTTGATAAGACAGTTAAAGAATTGAAAGGTAAGCCGGCTGAGTTAATAGAGACAAAAAATGAAGGTGAAAAGCTGGAGAAGCTTTTGACAGATTTAAATGCAATAATAGAGGAACAAATTCCGGAAAGAGAGAAAAGGAAAAAAGCTCTTTCTAAAAAGCAGGAAACATTTTTAGATATACGCGGCAGATATGAGGAAGCGGGCAGCAGAAGAGAAAAGGCTGAGCGCATTCTCGAAGATAGCAGGGCCGGTATTTTAGCGGGAAAACTTGTAGAAGGTAAGAAATGCCCGGTGTGCGGTTCCGTGCATCATCCAGAACCAGCCAAACTGAAAGAAACCTCGGTTTCGGAAGATGATTTTAAGAAACTTCAGAAAGAAGAGTCGGAACTTCAAAAAGAAAAGGACAATGCAAATACAGAAGCAGAAAAAGCAAAAACATCGTTGGAGGAATTTGAGGGACAGCTTAGGATAACGATGTTGGATTGCATGGAAAGAACGCTCCTTTATAAGGATATGGAGCAAGCGTCTCTTGAGGAACTAATCAATGCAATAAAGGAAGCAGAAACGCAGGTTGCGGCGAAGTCAAAAGAAAATACCAGAAAATACAATTCCCTTGATAAGGATTGCAAGACACTTGAGAAGGCTGACAAAGAGCTTGAGACTGCACAGGGAGAAGAAACAGAGAAACTCACTGTGAAAAAAGAAAAACTCGATGAAAACAAGCAGAAGATAAAACAGGCGCTGACAGAAACGAAAGCCACGCTAAAGACGCTTGAGAAATTGAGCTTCCCGGATTGGAAAACCGCAAAAAAAGAAAGAAAACAGGCGGAAACAAAGAAAAATAAAATATTAGATGATATCACGGAGGCAGAGAATAAAAAGAAAAAAGCTGATAACGATGTTACCGTTGCAATGTCAGGGCTAAAGACATGGAATGACAGCTTGAAACAGCAGCAGGAGGATGAAAAAGATTTAAGAAAGAAGTTGGATAAAGAAGTCCGTGCAAATGGATTTTCTTCTGTAGAAGAAATGCTGATATGGGTTGTGAAAGAAGAGGTTATTACATCGTCAGAAAAAAAGATTAATGAATATAAACAGGCTGTCGTGACGAACAAGAAACAGCTTGCCGATGCGAAGGCGGATGCCAAAGGGAAAAAAGTTATAGACATTGAGGCATTAAAAGCCGTATGCGATGAGCAGAACGCAAATGTAGATTTGATGAGGAAGAACTATAACAATAGTGAAAACAGAAGAAACACGAATGAAGAGAAGCAGAAGAGCATTCTTGGCAGAAAAAGAGAATTAGAAAAAGCGTGGGAAGAGCATAGAATCTGCCAGCGGCTTTATAGTCTGGTCAAAGGCACAACTGGAAACGGAAAGATTACACTGGAACAGTACATACAGGCTGCGGGATTTGATGGGATTATTGCTGCTGCAAACAGGCGGCTGCTGCCGATGAGCGACGGGCAATATGAACTGTATCGTCAAGAGGATTCTCTTGGTAAGAAGAGTAATAATTTCCTTGACCTTGAAGTGCTAGATAATTACACGGGACACAGAAGACCTGTGGGAAATCTTTCTGGTGGAGAAAGTTTTAAAGCTTCCCTGAGTCTTGCCTTGGGACTATCCGATACAGTGTCATCTAATCTTGGCGGAGTGCAGATGGATGCGCTCTTTGTGGATGAAGGCTTTGGGACATTAGACCGCAAATCAATAGATAGTGCGATGGAAATTTTAATGAATCTGACCGGAAGCAACAAGTTAGTAGGAATTATCAGCCATAGAGAAGAACTTATGGAAAATATTCCGCAGCAGATTAAGGTCAGGAAGACAAAAGAAGGAAGCCAGATTACCGTCGAATATGATATATAATATCGTATTGTATTTGATAAATCAAAATCTGTAAACCGAACGTCTGATATATTGCTTACAAGACAGAGGTGTTATAATCAAATTGGAAAAAGTGAACGGAGGCGTCCCGATGGAAATTCGATATATGATGCCTGCTGATGATAGAATGGCAATCAGTAAGATATATGAAGAAAGCTGGAAATATGCCTATCATGGGATTATACCGCAAAGCTATCTTGAGTCGATTCCAGAAGGAAAGTGGGCATCAAATCTGGACGATCCCCGCTGGAAAACGTTAGTTTGTATAGAGGATGGCAAATTGATTGGAACGAGTAGTTTTGGTAAGTCCAGGTTTGAAAAATTTGATGGCTGGGGAGAAATCATTTCAATCTATCTGTTGCCTCATTATATCGGAAAAGGATATGGAAAAATTCTTTTGCAGGGCGTGGTTTTAGAATTGGAAAAAATGGGATATGAAGATATTTTTTTATGGACGCTTAAAGAGAATACCAGGGCAAGGCATTTTTATGAGCGATTCGGTTTCTTGAAGACAGAGGATTCTTTAGCGGATAATATTGGCGGAAAGGAGCTGACGGAAATTAGGTATGTTTATAAAAGGAGCAACTCCCCAATGAACAATCTTCAAGAATTGCAAACTAAAATCCAATATCTGGAAGAAGAAAATAATTATCTGAAGTCTTTACTGAATCATGCGGGAATATCTTATGATACCCCCATAAACAGGCCAAATACGGAATTGTTTGACCCAAATCAGGGGGCAAGAATTATCCATAAGGATATTACGGATAAGGATGCCAATCTGTTTTTTGGGATGTTTTGGGGGCGTACGGATGTTTATAGTAAACGAACGATAAAGAAGTCTACTGGTGAAGTGAATTATTATACGCAGTGTTATAATTTTTGGAAGAATGGGTGTCCTAGAAAAATTGGCAGCAAAATAAAATGTCAGGATTGCAGTAAACAGGCATATGCAAAGCTGGGCAAGCAGCAGATTATAGAGCATTTAAAAGGTAGTGCCGAGGATTCTACAGACGTTATCGGGATATATCCGCTTCTAGAGGATGATACCTGTAGGTTTATCGTTTTTGATTTTGATAATCATGAGAAAGGCGCAGAAAAATACGATTTTGCCAATAAAGACGATGCATGGAAAGAGGAAGTCGATGCTTTAAAAGAAATCTGTATCCTAAACGGAACAGACCCACTTATCGAACGGTCCAGGTCTGGACGGGGAGCGCATGTATGGATATTTTTTCAACAGAAAATCGAAGCGTCGCTGGCAAGGAAATTTGGCAATGCGTTGCTTAGAAAAGGGGCTGAGTCCGTAAATCTAAAATCTTTTCATTTTTATGATAGAATGCTGCCGGCGCAGGAGCATCTGCCGCAGGGCGGTGTGGGGAATCTGATTGCACTTCCTTTACAGGGGCAGGCGTTAAAGGACGGGAACAGCGCCTTTGTTGACGATAATTGGAATGCGTATCCGGATCAGTGGAAAGTATTATTTAGTAAGCCGAAGCTTTCAGAGGAATTTCTGAAAGAAAAGATAAAGGAATGGAATATGTCCGGCTCCGGTGAAATGGCTGGGACGCAGGATGTTTTTGGGGAGGATGGAGAGAAGCCTTGGAATAAGACAGATTATTTTATAAAAGCTGATGTAGAGGGTAAATTAAGGATAACGTTAGCGGATGGTGTGTATGTTGATACGGCAAATCTTGAGCCTAGAATACAGAACAGAATTAGGGAATTGGCAGCATTTCATAATCCGTTATTTTATAAGAATCAGGCAATGGGATTATCTAATTTTGCAAATTCCAGATTTATTTATCTTGGCAGTGATGAGAGGGGCTACATAAAAATTCCAAGAGGGTTGTTTGAAAACGTTATAGAAGAGTGTGAAAAGGCAGATATTACATATCAGATTCAAGATGAGCGTTGTCAAGGGAAAAAACTTCGTTTAGCGTTTCATGGAACGCTGAAAGAGACGCAGGAATTGGCTGTTAATACTTTGCTAAAGAATGAGATAGGAATACTAAATGCAGCAACGGCATTTGGCAAAACGGTTGTCTGTTGTAATATCATTGCCAGGCTTAGTA
Source organism: Muribaculaceae bacterium (assembly GCA_023663465.1). Lineage (GTDB taxonomy): Bacteria > Bacillota > Clostridia > Lachnospirales > Lachnospiraceae > UBA3282. Next base: position 37,852 of record JAMPHJ010000002.1, read on the forward strand.
TTAATACATTGATATTGCTTCAATCCTCAGCATTGTTGGAGCAATGGGAAAGCGCTTTGAATAAATTTTTAATGATAAATGAGGAACCGCCGGAATATGAAACACCAACCGGAAGAAAGAGGAGGAGAAAAAGTGTAATCGGAAAGCTGCAAGGCGCGCATGATTCCACAACAGGGATGATTGATATTGCTATGGCTGGTTCTGTTTGTAAAAAGGGAAAATTCCATGAGAGATTAAAAGACTACGGACTTGTAATTGTGGATGAATGTCATCATGCTGCAGCAGATACCATTGTAGAAGTGTTGCAGGAAGTAAATGCAAAGTATGTGTATGGGGTAACAGCTACGCCGTTTCGTAGTGATGGATTGGAAAAGATAAATGAAATGCTTCTTGGACCTATCAGATATCGGTATACTTCAAAAGACAGGGCGAAGGAACAAGGCATTGAACATTTAGTTTATCCAAGATTTACAAGGGCGGTGGCGCCGCGGTTTGCACAGGAAAGAATGCACCCGAATGAGGCGTATGCGATTCTAAGAGAAAATGAAGATAGGGATAATATCATTGTAAATGATGTGATAAAATGTGTGGAAGACGGAAGGACTCCGGTAGTTCTTTCAAAATATGTTGACCATTCAAGAAAGCTGTATGAACGTCTGGCGGGATGTGCAGACTATATCTTTTTACTTTCAGGTGAAAATTCTAAGAAAGAGCATAGGGCTATTTTGCAGCAGATGGAACAGGTAGAAGAGAAGGAAAGCATGATTCTGATAGCAACCGGAAAGCTGATTGGCGAGGGTTTTGATTTTCCGAGACTGGATACGCTTATTATGGCAATGCCGATATCGTGGAAAAGTGTTGTCGAGCAGTATGCGGGGCGTCTGAACCGGGATTATGAGGGAAAAGAAAGCGTCGTCATTTATGATTATGTAGACAGTCATATTCCGATGTTTGAAAAAATGTATAATAAGCGGCTGAAAGCATATAAGCAGATAGGATATGATGTGTCTGTAAAAAGCGCAGGCGAAAAGCAGGAGTCGGGTTCTATCTTTGATATAGACAGCTATCTGGAAGTTTATCAACAGGATTTGCTGGAAGCGGATAAAGAGATTATGATATCCAGTCCTGTTATCAGTGGATTCAAAGTGGAAGAATTAATCAGATTGCTAAAAGAAAAGCAGGAGTCAGGAGTCGTAATACGGATTATTACATGGAAGCCGGATAAGTATGGTTTTGGTGATAGTGCGTATTGGATGGAATTGCAGGAGCGAATGCGAAAACAGGGATTTGAAATGAATCTTGTAGAAGATTATTGCCAGCATTACTGTATCATTGACAGGGAAATTGTGTGGTATGGCAGTATGAATTTTCTTGGAAAAGAGGACAGCGAGGATAATCTGATGCGCGTGCGCAGTAAGGAAATAGCGGACGAACTTGTAGAATTGACGTTTGTAAATTCTGAGAAGAAGCTGGGGGAAAGTATGTAGATCTGGTAAAGAGATTGTATTTGTTTTGCAGAAAAAAGGAGCCAACCAATGTACCACATAGCAATATGCGATGATGAAGAATATTTCCGGCTTCGGGAGAAGAAGCTGATTGAGAAATATATGGAAGAGCAGGGCGGCGCATGCAGCATAGATTTGTATGCTTCCGGGGCGGAGATGTTAAGTGCATTAGATGCAGGGCAGCAGTATGACATGGTATTTCTGGATGTCAATATGGAAGAGATGGACGGCATGGAAACCGCCGAAAGAATCCGGGCATTGTCGGATGATGTTTATATCGTGTTTGTGACGGCATATATCACTTATGCGCCGCAAGGGTACAAGGTGGACGCGGTACGCTATCTTTTAAAAGAGGATGCCGGTCTGGAACGGGCGTTGAAAGAGTGCCTGGATACGATTCTTGAGAAAATGGGTTATCGGAACATGGTGTATGAGCTGGATTTCCAGAATGGAAGGAAAAAAGTCCCGACGGATTCCATTCTTTATGTGGAAAGCAGACTGCATAAGGTCATTTTTTTTGTAAAGGAAGATGAAATAAAAGAGTATTCCAGATATGACAGGCTGGATGTGGTGGAAAGAAAACTGAGGCAGTACGGTTTCTGTCGTGTCCATCAGAGTTTTCTCGTACATATGAAGTATGCGAAAAATGTGGTAAGATACACGCTGTCGCTGGAGGGCGGGACGGATATTAACATTTCCAAAAAGTATTATAAGAATGTGGAAGCGGAGTACATCAAAAGGCAGGGAGATATCGATTGAAACTGCCTTGGGAGGTTATTGTGGAATACTCAGTTTATTGTGCGTTTGATATCATATATGCATATTGTTGTATTTTGCTGTTTGGTTTTTTTGCGGTAAAAAGAAGCAGGGTCAATGGATTGGTTACACTGGCAGCAGCGGTTATCTTGGGCGTTGTTTATTTTGTGGTTGCCGATATTTTTTATGACAGATTCGTTTTAAAAGCGTTTCTGGTGATAGGCGTTACAGCAGTGGGAATGCTTATGCTGTTTCGGATTCACTATGCGAAGGCAGTAGTCTTATCCATGCTCAGTTATGGGATGCTGCTTATTGTAGAATATGTGGTAGTTACTGTCATGGGAAAACTTGTCTGGGTGGCGACTGGCAGAGCGTTCGATTTAACAGACGCACTTGCTTTTAATATCGTCCGCATCGTGAATAAGGCGATATTATTAGGTATGGTTTTATGGATTGGAAAGAAGCTTGGAAGAAAGAACCATGATATTTTGTCGAAAAAAGAATGGTGGATTCTATTTGTCGTTTCTTTTATGACAATCTGCCTGATTGTCGCCTTAGCGGAAGGGACGGATGTGCTTTATAGTAAAAATCCAGACAGCTCTTTTGTCTATATAGCAATCGGGATATCCGTAGTCAGTTTTATCGTGTATTATCTGCTTTACGATGTTATGAAAAGAGAGGCGCAGTTGCGGGAACATGCGGTTTTCCGTGAAAAAGTGAAAAGCGAGACGAGTATGTATCGTTCCATATCTGAGAACCTGGAAAAGCAGCAGAAGAGGACGCATGAGTATAAAAATCAGATTGCTGCCATTCGTGCGCTTGTGGCGGATGGAAAGTATCAGGAATTGGATAGGTATCTGGGCAAAATCGACCATGATTTGCAGCATGGTACGGACGCAGTGGATACCAACAACGTAATTGTGAATGCAATTTTAAATACAAAGTATCGTGAGGCAGTGGGCAAAGGGATTGTCTTCGTGCTCAAGGTAAATGATTTGTCGAGACTTCAGATGGAAGACGATGATATTGTAATCATTCTTTCCAACCTTTTAAATAATGCACTGGAAGCTTGCGAGCGGTGTAAGGATAAAGTGATAAAACTTAAATTTGTTCTGGAAGAAGGGCAGACGGTGATATCCGTGGGAAACAGCATGGAAACAAGACCTGTCATGGAAAATGGGAAACTGCTGACAACGAAAACCGTAGAGGCACAGGAACACGGGATGGGGCTGCAGAATGTGGCAGAAACCGTTGAAAAGTACGGCGGCAGGTATGCGGTTAATTATGGAGATGACTTTTTCCAGATTACAATTCTGATTCCGGGCGGAGCCTATGCCTTGTCGGAGGATTTCCAATTCTGTCGAAAAATTTCCAATTCTGCAAAATAGGTGGCGTTATCAAATATTTATGATAAGATTATTTCTGTGAGACTTAGGGGGGAGGTGTCATGGGTTGAAAAATAAGCGGAACAGCGCTTATTTTTCAACCCGCTTCAACTTGCAATAGGATAGCCTGTAGTTGTTCATATGCGGGTAGGGCGGATGGCACAACTATTACGGACTGGGAAAAAGCATGGAAGGCATGGTATTCATATGAAGATGTTTCAAAAATCAAGGGGTATATTTTTCGTGGCAGTGGCATTGTGTGGCGCTGCTTTATTGTGTAGCTGCGGAAAGCAGGATGGCGCTGAGGAAGCGGAAAATTTGGTTAATATACAGTCGGATACGGCGGATAGTATAGACGCCGGAGAAGACTATGGAGGACTATCTGCGTCAGAAGGAATGGAAAGTTATGAGGAAGATGGGGGAGACATTGCCAGTGGGAATACTAACACCATCGGAATTAATTTTACCGGGGATGCTGCAGGGCTGAACGGTAAGATTCGTTCTATGGCTGCGGCTGATACAGATTGGATTATCGCGGAAACGACAGAAGGAAAGCTGTTTCTGCTGCAGCCATTTATTGATTATTATATGCCGGAGGATTCGGAAATAAAATCCCACGAAATCGCCGACGGCTGTATGATTGATGATTTGGTTTATGCAGGTCAGCATCTTGCTTACGGACAGAATCAGCTTATTTATTTTGAGATGATTGGGGAATATGATGAGAATGTGGATAGATTGGATTCTCTTGAACTTCCCGAATATGTATACACCGCAGAGAATGTGAAACAAGTCGAGCTGGAAGGGGCGCAGGATTTGCTATGGGTAGGCGCCGAGGCAGACTGTATTGCCTACGCAGGGGCGGATGGACATGTGTGCGTATCTTATAAGGGCGATACTTATGCCGATGTGGGTATTACCGCGGAGGATGATGCGATGGAAGATACCGCAGTGCGAAAAGGGATTTACAGTTTCGTGCTGACAGAGAAGCAGAAATTATTATATGTGACGAATGTAAGCACGAGCGGAAGTTTTGGAGGAACAGTGGAAGCAGTTTCCCTGGAATGCCGGAATCTGACAGATAAGATTGGCAGTCAGGCGGCGGACATTTATAATCTTCAAAATTATGAGGACGCCTGCTATGTCGTGGACGAGGACAATTATATTTACTATGTTGAGGATAGCTGGCTGGAGGACGATCTAATCGTGGAGCTTATTACTCAGTTTGAAAACGGAGTCATTACGGATATTCAGGGATTTGCCGGCGAATATGAAAACATACTGATTCAGACGGACGATGGCTCTTATTATTATAGCGACAGTAATGGAAATATCGTAAGAATCGAAGAATTGGATGAGACTTACCAAAACGCTGTTTTGCTGATGGATAATAATATCATCGCACTTGGAACGGATGGCTGTTTGTATTTGATTGTGAATCAGGCGGCGGAATAAAAACGGATAAAGCCTTACCGATTTTCAGCTAGGAGCTGGGAGTTGGTGAGGTTTTTTTATTGGTTTTCTTTTTTAGAAATGGAAGAGCCAAATATTATATTTGAAATTATTAAAATTTGAAGTATAATATTTGACTTTGGCATATTTAACGTATTTAGAAAAATAAAAATACTGGACCATTTGAAATGAATACATCCTGTGTTATGATATAGTTATCAGGTCTTGAGAAAATAAACTGTTGGGAGAAAAGTATGGGAATATTCACAAAAAGCATAGGTCCGGTATTTTTAAAGGAAACAAGCGATGTAGACGCTTATCTTGAAAAACTTCAAGGGCTTTTGGCACAAACGGAAGGTGAAAATGCCAATCTGATTAAGAAACAAATCAATATAGCAAATGCAGGCAGATACGGCGAGTCCAATATCGCTTTTGAATTGAAAAACAGCGGAATGGATATGTATATTCTTCATGATATTTACTTAGAATATGGCGATTTATCTGCGCAAATTGATTATCTCGTCATTACAAGAAAACATATCTATGTTATCGAATGCAAGAATTTGATAGGCAATATGGAAATTGACAATACAGGAGCTTTTATCAGAAAATATGAATTTTCCGGAAAATTTATAAAAGAAGGCATCTATTCACCCATCACGCAGAATCAAAGGCATTTGCAGGTATTAAAAGAGGTTCGCAAAAGTAGTAAAGGCAATCTGCTTACTAAAATACTGTTTGAAAAGTCTTTTGAAAATAACTATTAGTCCATTGTGGTATTGGCGAATCCCAAAATCTGCCTTCAGGCAAGATATGCACCGAAAGAAATAAAGCAGCAGGTAATCCGGGCGGATCAGCTCATTGCCTACATCAGAAAAAAGGATGATGAGTCTAATGGGGAAATGGGTATTACGGAAATGCGTACCCTTGCAGAATTTTATCTTGAACAAAATAAACCGGACAGATCAGACTATGCACAGAAATATGAAAAACTTGCACAGAATATCGTTAGTCAACCACCTAAAGCTGATACCAGTGCGGAAGCGGCTGAAGGAGAAGCGCTTCCAACGAATAATTTGGAGTCTGCTGAAGTTGACGCAGGATATGGAAATAAAGAAGATATTAGGAAGCAGTTAAAAGAATATCGCCTGAAACAAAGCAGGGCTGAGAAAATCAAGCCATATTATATTTTTAACGACGCGCAAATGGAGGACTTATTGGATAAAATGCCCCGGACAAAAGAAGGGCTGTTAAAAGTTTCCGGTTTTGGAGAAGTGAAGACGGGAAAATATGGGGAGGATATTATAGGGATTTTACAAGGAGCAGATAATTAGAAAAAGCGAAGCCACAATCGGGTTTTAACCACCCATAGCAACAGCCAGTTGCTTGTCTGGCGCGCAATATCCGGCTAAAATAAAGATACATTGTAGGAGCGGCGAAATGGAAACAAAGGATATCCTTAAAAACCTACGCGAAAAAAGACAACTGACGCAGGAACAACTGGCGGAGCGCATGATGGTCACAAGACAGGCAGTCAGCCGCTGGGAAACCGGTGAGACCCAGTCGGGTACGGATACGCTGAAGCTTTTGTCGCGGGAGTTTGATGTATCAATCAATACCCTTCTTGGCGCTCCCAGACAGCTTGTCTGTAAGTGCTGCGGCATGTTATTAAGCGAAGACGATATGATTGGCCGCGACCGCGATGGAAATTATTATGAGGATTTTTGCAAATGGTGTTATGCAGACTTCAAATGGAAAAGTCCGGTTTTAAAACCGAATTGGAGGAAAAACGATATGAAAATCTATGAAGCGTGCCCGATATTAGAGAGTGAAAATTTTTTGATACGATTAACGAAAAGTGAAGATTGCGACGACCTGCTAAAAGTATACAGCGACAAGAATGCGGTGCCGTTTTTTAACAGTGATAATTGCGATGGGGATAATTTTTATTATCCTACGAGAGAAAGAATGGCGGAGGCGATTAACTTCTGGAATTTATCTTATGAAAACGGCTGGTTTGCCAGACTTTCCATTGTGGATAAAGCGACATCGGAAGTCATCGGGACAATCGAGTTATGTCTGCGGGTTTCCGAGGATGAATTTAATCAGATGGGAATCCTGAGGGTAGACGTAAGAAGCGATTATGAAAAAGAAGATGTATTGTTGGAAATTGTTACGCTGACCGCGCCCCATATGCCGGAGCTTTTAGGGTGCACCGGCATACTTACCAAGGTTCCAGTATACGCTATAGAAAGGATGAAAGCTATCCAGAGAGCGGGCTTTACCAAGTCAGAGCATTTACTGATTGGGAAGACGGGGTATGGTTATGATGGGTATTGGGTGAAAGAGTGAAACAAAATGTACCCGGAATGCCCTTTTTAAAACTTCTCTATTCACACTGCGCGCTTACAGCCGCTTCCGTCGCCTTCATCGCATCAAGCGTCATCGACAGTAAGGTGTCAAGTTCCCAGCCTAACTGTTCTGCGCCTGTTCTGATGATATCGCGGGAGCAGCCCGCCGCAAATTTTTTATCTTTGAATTTCTTTTTCAGACTACTAAGCTCCATATCGGTGCAGCTTTTTGACGGCCGCATCAATGCGGCAGCGCCTACAAGACCTGTCAGTTCATCTGCTGCAAAAAGCACTTTTTCCATCTCATGTTCCGGCTTTACATCCGAGCAGATACCGTATCCGTGGGCGCAGACTGCATGGACAAGCTCCGGCTCTGCGTCGATTTCCGCAAGCAGCTCCGGCGCTTTTTTACAATGCTGCTCTGGATATTTTTCAAAATCCACGTCATGTAAAAGACCACAGATTCCCCAGAAATCTTCATTCCCATAGCCAAGTTTTTCCGCATACCACCGCATGACAGCTTCCACAGTATAGGCATGCTGTAAATGAAACGGTTCCTGATTGTATTTTTTTAATAATTCCAGCGCTTTTTCGCGTGTGATTGTAGTGTTCATGATCTTCCCTCTTTCTTTTTTAATCTTTCTTTCAGATATTCATACCGTTGTCGTTTCTCTTCCTTCCCGAAATGCCCCGGCGATTCCCTCTCTTGTATGGCGTTATCCTGATAGCAAAGTTCTTTTGCCTTCCCGCCAAATTGCTCGCTGGTCAGGTCGAAGGTATAACCATCCGCCACATTATAGCAATGTACGCCGCCATTGTCCGTGGGCATTCCATACACTTCTCCCCCGAAAATGTCCTGCGCCAGAAACGCCGTGATGGAACATTGCCCCAAGGTCTTATTTTCTGCATTCCAGTCGGCACGCATCCGCGGCGCGCAGGTTTCGGCGCACCAGATATGGGACAAGGCATCGTACAGGTCGATAGGCGTCTCGATACCTTGGTAGAGATGGTTTTTCGCTTTCACATTTCCGGCAGTCTGATGACCGTAAAAATAGTAGGACATGAGTGCATACCCCTTTCTTTTTCTTAATTATGAAAGAATTTTATTAAGTATAGCACAGTGTTGTGGCTGATGGCAAATTTTGGTCAAAGAAGAAGCTGTTATAGATTTTCTTTATTTATAAATTTATTATAGTGTATCTGCAAGAATTATCTAAGTTTCTATTTACACCCTGATAAAAACACTATATAATATGCTTATAAAATGGAGGGAATTGCAATGATAGACAAGACGAAATCTAATTGTGGAAGACCTGCGGGTCGTAGAAAAACAGCAAAAATAGAAATATTAATTGAGCCGGTGGTGAAGGATGAATTTATGACATTACTGCATAATGAGGGAAAAACTGCTTCTGTAGAAATAGGTTTATGGATTCGGGAATACATTAGGAGTAGCAGGCTAAAGGAGGAAAGATAGATGAAAGTTGTATCATTCTTTAGCGGACTAGGCGGGCTTGATAAAGGTTTTGTAGATACAGGTTATGATATAATATGGGCAAATGATTTTGATAAATTTGCGGTGCAGACATATAAGGCTAATTTTGGCGGGCATATTGTATTAGGTGACATTAAGGAAATACCATTAGATGAAATACCAGATTTCGATGTATTAATAGCTGGATTTCCATGTCAGCCATTTAGTATGATGGGGCGGAAGAAGGGATTTGAGGATGCCAGGGGTACATTATTCTTCAGAATAGCAGAAGTGGTCGCTGACAAGATAGAAAAAGAGAAAAGACCAAAAGCAATCATTCTGGAAAATGTGCGTTCCTTAAAGGTTCATAATAACGGAAAGACCTATGAGGAAATACATAGAATCCTGCAGGATGAACTTGGATATAAAGTTTTCTGTGATATATTAAATTCCGCGGATTATGGGGTTCCACAGACCAGAAATAGGACATATATTGTGTGCTTTGATAATCAGACGGTAGAATATCAATTTCCAGTTGGTCAAAAACTGGATAAAACCTTGCAGGATTTGCTGGAACAGGAGGTAGATAGAAAATATTTTCTGTCAGATAGGATATTGCCTACGATATTATCTGACGGAACAGGCGGATACAAGGCAAAATCAGAGATAGATTTAAAAGTTGCCAGACCATTATGTGCAACTATGGCAAAAATGCACCGGGCATGCCAGGATAACTATGTGACACAGGAAGGAAGGGTGAGAAGGCTTACCCCGAGGGAATGTGCAAGGCTGCAAGGTTTTGACGATTCTTTTGTAATACCGGTATCCGATTGCCAGGCATATAAGCAGTTTGGCAATGCAGTTACAGTCAATGTGTCAAGGGCAGTAGCCCAATCCGTAAAAGATACATTGAAAATGCTTGGAGAGTGGGAAGATTAGATGGAATACAAAAATGATAAAAACGAGTTTATTGCGTTTGCACAAGCCGGTCTGGATTCTATAAAAGGTAATGATGCCGGAGTGTGCATAAGCCGTGTCACGAGAGATGTAAATGAGTTATTTTTGAAAGATAGGGCAGCATTGTATCGCAGGGAAATAAAAACGGATGATGATTTGCAAGAAGCTTTCATGAAATTATCGGTTATTTGCAATAATGAAAGACAAAATTGCGTGGATTGTCCGGTCTGTAAATATTGTAATACTTATATTGAAAATGCCAGAAAAAATGTTGACGGCGGCTCTTTAAAGATGGTTGATTTATTTTGCGGGGCCGGTGGTTTATCTTTAGGTTTTTCTCAAGAAGGATTTATAACAAGTCTGGCAAATGATATACAGGAATGTTGTGTGGATACCTATGCGCATAACCATCCGGAAACACCGAGGAATCATATCATTTTAGGTGATATTAAGGATGTAATAAGGGATTTGGATGAATTGTCTGCAGAACAAAAGGTAGACATTGTGATTGGCGGTCCGCCTTGTCAGGGATTTAGTATGGCGAATCGACAAAGGCTGATAGATGATCCTAGAAATAATTTATATAAAAATTATGTGGAGGCTGTAGAAAAAATACATCCCGGTTTTTTTGTAATGGAAAACGTAAAAGGGATGCAGTCTGTGGCGGAACAGGTCAAAGAAGATTTTAAGAAGATTGGTTATTCGGTAGAATGTCATGTGTTGAATGCGAAGGATTTTGGGGTGCCCCAGAATAGGGAAAGGCTTATCTATATAGGAAATTGTGTGGGTGTTGATAATGCGCAGATTTTTAAAGATATTTTTGAACTGAGTAAAAAGATTCCAGAACATAATCTGGGAGAAGCATTATACGGACTTAGGGAACTAAGTGCATCGAGAACAAAAAATACTACAGAAATTGATTCACAGGAAAGTGGATGCAAAATCGAAAAAAATATGCATACGGATACAAATGATTATATAACTTATATTAATCAGGGTAGAACCGTAAAAGTGGTTTCAAATCACAAAGCAAGATATAATAATGACAGGGATATTGAAATTTTTGGACGTATGGAACCGGGAGATCGCTCAGATGATCCGAAAATTGCGGATATTATGCCATATTCCAGAAGAAATGATATTTTTAAAGATAAGTATTTTAAGTTAGAAAATGATAAAGTATGTAAAACAATAACTGCACATATGAAGTTTGATTGTAATATGTATATTCACCCGACGCAGGCAAGAGGACTGACGCCTAGGGAAGCAGCAAGGGTACAGTCATATCCGGATGACTATTTTTTCCGGGGGGCGTATACAAAAACATATATGCAGATAGGAAATTCAGTGCCCCCATTATTGGGAAGGGCAATTGCGCAGGTAATAAAACGTTATATGAAGGGGAAAAGTGTTTTATGAATTTTACAGAAGCAATGGAAGTTATTAAAAATGTAATTCCAGAGTATACACAGAAATGGTATGATGGAATCGTCGTTAAAAGACTGGAAGCGTCCAATACCCTGGATGAGGGCAGATCAACAAACCAGACTCATATTGCGATATCTGGTGAACAGATGGACATGTTTCCGTATCTGATGGCGGATGGATATTTTAAATGTAATTATGAAGATAGGGATGAACAATTGAAAAAATACTTTATCACACAGATTCCGCTTTATATTTATAAAAATAATATCATGTATCTGTCAGGCAATAGGGAAAGTAGAATCAGTTTTGATGAAGAGGAAAGCAAATGCGTCCGTGCCAGTATTGTAAGAAGCCGGAGAAAAGAACAGGCGGATCAAGTCCAGCTATCACTTACATCAATAGACGATCAGGATTTTGTTGCATTTAGAAGGTTATTGCATGTAGGAGACTATCTGGTCTTGTTAAAGCATAAAGAAAAACTTTCTTATGACTGCATCGGGGTTAAGGCAAAGGATGAGACTAGAGGCGGATACCATCTTTTGACACTTAATAATAGGTTTTATAAGCTGTCTACCAATACAAAAGTGGATATCCAGAAACTTATTGAAATCAAGGATGTGGAAGAGGTTCCTAATCATGATAAAACATTAGGAGCAGGGCAGGGCAGTGGCGTGCGTAAAACAGGGGCGGAAAACATTTTGTTTTATGGCGTTCCGGGAGCAGGTAAGAGTCATGAAATTAAGACGAAATATTGTACAGATGAACAGCGGATGGAACGGGTAGTTTTTCATCCGGATTATATGTATACAGATTTTGTTGGACAGATTTTGCCAAGAGTGGAAAGAGATGGAGAAGGTAATGACAAATTAAAATATGTCTTTAGTCCTGGACCTTTTACAAAAATGCTGAAGAAAGCAGAAAACGATCCAGACAATTACTATTATCTTGTTATTGAAGAATTAAACCGTGGTAATGCGCCCGCAATTTTTGGTGAGACATTTCAACTGCTTGATCGGAAGGATGAGGATGAATTTCCAAAGGAAGAAATTGGTGAAAGTGAATATAGTATTTCAAATTATGAGGTTGCAAAAGAAGTATATGGGAAGGAGGATCATTCAGTAAGGATACCTTCTAATATGTATATATTAGCAACCATGAATACGGCGGATCAGAATGTATTTGCTATGGACACTGCATTCCAGAGAAGATGGAATATGAAACGGATAGAAAATAAATTTGACGAGTCGGAGCATTCAAAGGATATTATTGCAGGAACAAAAGTAAATTGGGGGGCATTTGCAACTGTTATTAATGATATGATAATTGAAATCAATATTGATATGATAAATACTGAAGATAAGCGTCTTGGAATTTATTTTGCCAAGAAAAAAGAATTAGAAGTAAATATATTTCCAGAAAAGGTGCTTAAATACTTATGGGATGATGCATTTAAAATGGATAGAACTGCCATATTTAATGAGAACTGCAAATCATTGGACGACGTGATCGCCGCTTATAAAGATTCCCAAAGCGATAAACTGGAAGCAGTATTAAAAGCAGGCGTATATGAAAAAATGCTTTCTAAAATGCAGCAAAATAAGGAAAGTCAGGTGGTAGCTTTTGAGGGAAATTGATATAAGAAGTAAATGCAAAATCAATTCTAATCAAGAAAGGGATACATTTGTCGGTATAAGATGGAGTGACGGCGATATCAGCATTCATTTTCCGATAGGTTATCATATTTCGGAGGATAACAAAGGGCTGCGGAAGGATATTATGCTGTTGTTTGCTACGCTTGCAGAGCATACAAAGAAAAAGGAATCAGAAATTCCAGGTTATGGAAATAGTTTTGATGAGGTGGAATTTCCAATGCAGTCATATCTTTATATAATAAAAGATTTTTTGGCGAGGGGTTATTATAGAGAAAGGAAAATGTATCATAAGACCGCCAAATCGGGTAAGATAAACTGGAACAAAACAATAAAAATGCAAAAACCATATGTACAGGATAAAGAAGTGTTTTATCTGGATTTTGTTATAAAGAAGAATTGTATTAAGGAAAATGAACTGATTACCTTGATACATGAATATTGTGTATATGAAAGTTTCGGATGGATTGGCTGGCTTTTTACAAAAGAAATGCCTAAGAAGCCACAAATTGCCAAAAAGGAAAAGATATTTAAAGTAGTTCTGAATAAAATGATTTCACAAACTTTTCAAGATAAAGATAGAATGCTTTTCCGGCATATGCTGGCAATCCTGGATTATGAAGGAAATAAAAATTCAGATAGGAACTATCGGTATGGAACATACCGTTTTGAATATGTCTGGGAAAAAATGATTGATAAAGTGTTTGGCATTGAAAATAAGGCTGATTATTTTCCAAAAACAAGCTGGTATTTGAACGGTAATGAATATCATAATGCTTCACTGGAACCTGATACAGTTATGCTATATGGGAATAATGTGTATATTCTGGATGCAAAGTATTATAAGTATGGCGTGACCGGCAGTGCGAGGGATTTGCCGGAGTCTTCCTCGATTAATAAACAGATTACTTATGGAGAATATGTGACTGGCGAACGGGAGTTTAAGAAGAAACATGGGAATGATATGAAGGTATTTAATGCATTTCTTATGCCATTTGATTCTTTGAAAAGTCAATATCCGGGGCATCCAGGAATGTTAAAAGTGGGCGAGGCAGTTAGTAACTGGAAAGATAATTCTGAAGAGTATCAGAGGATTCAGGGCATTCTGATAGATGTCAGGACTTTGATGAATATCAATGTACGTCAGGAAATAAAGGAAATCGAGGAACTGGCAGAGCTGATAAAAAATTGATTGTTAGGTGATTTTGTGGCAGATGTTTTGACAAAAGAACAACGACATAAAAATATGAAAAATATCCATGGAAAGGACACAAAGATAGAAATAATATTGAGAAAAGCTTTGTGGCATAAAGGGTATCGTTATCGCAAAAATTATAAAAAACTTCCAGGCAGCCCGGACATCGTATTGACAAAATACAAAATAGCGATTTTCTGCGATGGGGAATTTTTTCACGGAAAAGATTGGGAAGTATTGAAACCAAGACTGGAAAAGGGCAGCAACAGTGAATTTTGGATTAGTAAAATATCCCGCAACAAGGCGCGGGATGATGAAATAAACAAGAAATTACTGTTTGAGGGCTGGACCGTGATACGTTTCTGGGGCGATGATATAAAGAAATGTCCGGACGAGTGTGTGAAGGTTGTGGAAGAGACAATTTTTGATATGATGATGTATGGGAATGGAGAGTAGACAGAACGCTTTTCGTTCCTTTTTGCTACGAAACTCTTTACGTTCTGCCTTTCACCCCAAATGCAATCACACCCCCCGCCAATAAAACGATTACCGAAATGACAATAGACAAAACGCTGCCATCCGGGGTCTGTCCCAGATTCTTATCGTCTTGTGCCAGATTGTGCTGCATACGATTGCCGCGAAATCCTTCCTGCTGCATAGCCGGCATAGCGTCCTCATTGTCTGTACGGTTCATTTCGTCTTGCGGCGGAGTCGGTGGCATGTCTTCACTATCTGTACTGTTCATTTCATCCTGTGGCATAGCTGGCGGCGCGTCTTCACCTTCTGTGTTTTCGCTGTCTGCAGTGTCGGGCATTTCCTGGAGGCGCATGACACCCGTGTCATTTTTTCGATTCCCCTCAAAATCACCTGTCCGGGGTGTGCGATTTCCTTCAAAGCCATTCATCCCCTGCGTATGATTTTCTTTAGGTCCGTTTCCCCAAGACATACGATTTCTGCCAAAGCCGCCGGAGTTCGATGAATTGTCGATAGTCACTTCTTCTTCCGTTTCGCCAATGATAATGGTGCAGGTATCTCCTACCTTCATTTCCGGTGTGCTGACAAGGACGGAGGAAAAGCTATAAGGAACCGATTGGGATAACAATTCGTTTCCGTCAGCATCTTTCAAGGTGACAGTGGTGTCAGAAGACGCCGATGTAGTGTACATCAGAAATCCTTGTGTGGAAGTGGAATCAAAGCCTTCCGCCATACCGCTGCTTCCGCAGGCAAGGACAGTTCCGCCGCTGATACTGCATACGCCGCCGTTTTCGGTCCCAGAATCAATCGCATTGCTGACGCCGTCGTTTGGTACGCTGATGAAAAGATTTCCGCCACTGATGGTAATATCTCTATTGGAGTCCAGACCATCGGCATCCCTGCCATTAGCATTTAGGATGGTGATATCGCCGCCCGTAATGCGGATGATGGCAGTTTCGCCGCTGCCATTGGCATTAATGCCATCGTCTGTAGAGTTTATGGCAATTGTTCCCCCCGCAATGGTGATATCAATAGCTTCTATTCCCTCATAACAGGAAAGAATATTGATATTCCCCGATTCAATATAGAAATAAGCCGTTTCATCGTCATTCGATGCAGTGATGCCGTCGTCCCCTGCTGTAATGCTGATGTCGGCATCCCGGATGCAGATACTGTCGTTGGCATGAAAACCATCCTGTACGGCGTCAACGCTTATACAGCCGCCGGTAATCGCCAGGTCATCGTTACATACGACGCCATGCTGATATTCGGCAGTTACATGAAGCGTTCCGCGCCCGTTTATCGTCAAATCGTCCTTGGAATAAATGGTTCCGTCCACGCCTGCCGAAACCGCATCGGTATTATAGTTAGAACCGGAAGAGAGCGTATTTTCCGTACCCTCTGCCAGAGTCAGGAATACTTTATCCGCCTGTTCAATGCGGATGGCGGCGTCATCGTCGCAGTGGATGGATACATCATCCAGCAGAATCCAGATTTTGTCGGTCTTGTTTGCATCGATGATAATGTTTCCGTCTGAAAGCGAGCCGGAAAGAACATAGGCGCCCGCATAGACGATATAGATGTCTCCGTTAGAAGCATAAGCGCCGTTTCCATTTATGACACATCTGTCATCAGAGAGGGTGATTTTGGTCGCATCAGATGTATCCCAATCTGCATTTAAATCATTTCCTGTAAAATAATTGCTGTCATTATCCCCGCTTGCGGCTACGGCAACGGTAAAATTTTTCCCGCTTATCAGCGCCAACGTCAGAAGCAGGGTAATGATTGTAACAAAGATACAAATTTTATCGATATGTTTATGTGTTGACATAAGCGGCTCCTTACCCCATATAGTCCCCGTGATAGCTTACCAGGACAGCGCTGTTTACGCCGTCCATTTCGGAGAGGACATTGATGAAATCGGTGTTATCGTCTTTTAACCGGATTTCCATGTTTAATTCGATACAATCTTTTTGTGCGGTCTTACTTTTCACGCTGCAGCGCTGCGCCATTTTTTCAAGATATTCTTTCGCCGCCGTCTCGCTTTCGTGGCTGCTGCATTGCAGGACAACGATATAGGGATTACGATGGGATTCCTTGTTTACAAATACGAGGAGAATCAGTCCGATGATAACGCTTCCGATAACAGCGAGTGGAATCATACCTGCCGCAAGGACGATACCCGCCGCAATCGCCCAGAACAGGAAAGCGATGTCTAGAGGTTCTTTGATGGCGGTCCTAAAGCGGACAATAGACAATGCGCCGACCATACCAAGGGAAAGTACGACATTGGAGGTAACGGCGAGGATGACAATTGTAGTAATCATCGTAAGGGCAATCAGCGTCACACCGAAGGAAGAAGAATACATCACGCCGGTGTAAGTCTTTTTATAAACGAGGAAAATAAAGACGCCGAGCCCGAAAGCCAGGAGGAGCGCAAGCGCCATATCAAGGATACTGACGCTGGTTACGTTTTCGAGGAAACTGGATTTGAAAATGTCGTTAAAAGTCATGGTTTTAATTCCTTTCTGAATGCGTATTTTAGCCGTATATGCGGCATTGTGCGTATTTGGAAAATGCGGCGGCTCTCCGTCCGGGAAGCCAGATTGCATCGCGGATGATATCCGGGAGGAAAGCATCCCATTTGACTTCCATCAGGATGGGGGCGTCCCCTGCCGGTATGGTCACGCAGTCGGCGTTCAAAAAATCCGTGCAGGAAATGCCGGTGCGAATATTGTAGTCGAGCGTCACCCGTACATTTCCCGGTCCGTAAATAAATGGTTCGCGGATATAATCCACGACTGTTTTAGGGCGTAAACCGTTCGTTTTTATCTTGCAATACAACTCCTGCAACAGAGGGATGGAACTGTCCATCATCCATGCAAAATTACCATCTACGATTGACTGGGCTTCTTTCTCTGTAATCTGTGCAGACTGCTTGTTACAAAGGCTGTTGAGCTTGCTCTTTTTTTCCAGACATATAAAACTGGTATCTTTATTATAGTAGCGGATACGGAATTTCTCGCGCCGGTTCACGCCGTCTATTTTATCCCGGAGCGCGCTGTCTGCAGAATCGTCGAAGTACAGGCTGCGGATAAAATATTTTCCGTCTATAGCGTGGGTATCCTGCTTCATAACTGCCTGCAGCCGTGTGCGGAGCGATAAGTAGTCTGCGGCATTGATTTCTATTTTCCATTCGTGGCGATAGTCCATGTTTTCCTCATTTCTGTGCTGTTTTTCCTATCAATCTGTCATCAATCCATATTGTGGATTAGGGAAATCTTCTTCTTTGTTGCAAGGTTTCCATTCCGGTTGTATGCATGGGATGGAAATTAAGAATATTATATTTTGTCATTTTGAAAAATACAAGGCTGTAAGAATGAACATTCTGTGAAACTTGGCCAAACCTGCCGGCAAGGGATTTCTATCAGCTCTGCCGACTCAATGCCAACATGCTGACGGAAAATTGCTTTCCGTGCATCGCCTGGGCAGACCATTGAACTTTCTTTTAAAGCGTGCTAATATTGAAAGAAAAGGGCGGCACATAAGGAAATGAGGGCACTTTTTTGAACAAAAATAAACGATAAAAAGGGGATATTGTTATGGAAGAAAATACTACGGTAAATGCAGCAGCAGAGGAAATCACCGAAGAAGAAATCACCAAAGAAGAAATCGGCACAACAGAAACGATGGCTGATTACAGCAGAGAATTGGAAGCATCTTTTCGGACCATTCATGAAGGCGATATTATGTCCGGGACTGTTATCGACGTTGCAGAAGACGGCGTTATTTTGGATTTAGGTTACTATACATCAGGCATAATTAAGACGGCGGATATAAGCAAGGATCCTGCTTTCTCTATTATGGCTGACGTACATGTGGGAGATACCATAGAAGCGATGGTTGTAAGAAAAGATGACGGAGAAGGAAACATTCAGCTTTCGTGCGTAGGGGCTGTAGATGTGCTTGGCTGGGACAGACTGCAGGAATATTTAAACGAAAAGAAAGTGATTAAAGCAAAGGTCAGCGAGGTGGTAAATAAAGGAGTGGTTGTCTATGTGGAAGGCATACGCGGCTTTATTCCAGCGTCGCAGCTTGCATTGGAGTATGTTGGAGATTTGGATTCTTTTATGGGAAAAACTTTGGAGTTATATGTCATTACCGTTGATAAGGATAAGCAGCGGCTGGTTCTTTCGGCTAAGGAGCTTTTAAAAGAAAAAGAAGCGGACCGCATAAACCATAAGATTTCGATGATAGTACCAGGAAGCATTTTAGAAGGGCGGGTAGAAAGTCTGATGCCTTACGGTGCCTTTGTAGATTTAGGCGACGGATTAAGCGGACTTGTGCATATTTCGCAAATTTCCATGAAAAGGATTAGAAAACCTTCAGAAGTGCTCAAGGTAGGGGATTCGGTAAAGGTTAAAGTATTGAATACCAATGATAATAAAATCAGTCTCAGTATCAAAGCAGTGGAAGATTTTAGGGAAGTGGATGATATTGAGGAAAAACAAGCGGAAGAATACAGTTCCAAGGAATCGGTTGGGACTTCGCTGGGAGATTTGCTGAAAGGATTAGAATTAAACAATAAAATCCAGGAGGTATCAGAATGAGTAAAGTATTATTGATTAACGGAAGTCCGAATGAGCAGGGATGCACCTACACGGCGTTGAATGAAATTGCCGGTACGCTTTCCCAAAATGGTGTGGAATCGGAAATACTATATCTTGGGAAAAAGCCTATAGCGGGTTGTATCGCCTGTGGAAAATGTTATCAGAGCGGACGGTGTGTATTTGGCGACAAGGTAAATGAGGTTTTGGAAAAGCTGGATGAGTATGATGGTATTGTCGTAGGTTCCCCTGTTTATTATGCCGGACCCGCCGGACAGCTCTGCGCATTCTTAGACCGGCTGTTTTATTGCAGTCAGGGGCGGATGGCTGGAAAACTGGCGGCGTCGGTGGTATCCTGTCGCCGCGGCGGCGCAAGCGCAGCGTTTGACCGGTTAAACAAATATTTTGGAATCAGCAATATGCATGTCGTTGGTTCCCAGTATTGGAATCAGGTACACGGTTTTACGCCGGAAGATGTGCGTAAGGACGAAGAGGGACTACAGACCATGCGAACATTGGCGCAGAATATGGCGTGGCTGCTGAAGAATATGGAAGCCGGGAAAGAAAAAGGGATACCATTCCCGCAGTATGAAGAAAAAGTCAGTACGAATTTTATATCATAAAATAGCAGTGGACACATTTTTCTACAGTGGGTATAAGGTAAAAAGAACGGAAAGGAGGCGGCACCGATAACAGAAAAAAATCATACGCTAGAGTGGCTTGATGACGGAAACGGCTTTTCCTTAGGACGGCAGATACAGCTGGTGATAAAGCTCAGTATTCCGGCGATTCTTGCTGAGATTAGCTCTATTATCATGCAATATATTGATGCCGCGATGGTGGGAAGCATGGGCGCACAAGCTTCCGCGGCTATCGGTCTCGTTTCCAGCTCCTCATGGCTGTTGGGGGGCTTATGCATTTCGGCAGCCACCGGTTTTTCCGTTCAGGTTGCCCATCTTACCGGAGCAGGGCAAAAGGAAGAGGCAAGGGAAGTCTTTGGCTGCGCTTTGGGATTTTGTCTGGTATTCGGAGGACTCTTATCGCTGCTGGGGATTCTCATCAGTCCGGCGCTGCCCGTATGGTTGGGCGGGAAAGCGGATATTACATCGGCGGCTTCGCGTTATTTTTTGATATTTTCCTGTGCCTTGCCTGCGACGCAGCTTCGCCAACTGGCAGGAAGTATGCTGCAATGCAGCGGCGATATGAAAACGCCGAGTGTACTAAACATTCTGATGTGCATTCTGGACGTTGTATTTAATTTCCTACTGATTTTTCCCATCCGGCAGGTGACGATTGGCAGTTTTCGGATGACGATTCCTGGCGCAGGACTGGGGGTATCGGGTGCAGCGCTTGGAACGGCGCTTTCTGAGGTTGTTACCGCGGCGTTTATGATGTGGGCTGCCTGTACGAAATCCGAGTATCTAAGACCCAGACGAGTTAAGGAAAAAGGGCGGAAAAGTGTTTATTATAAAAGGGCGGCACGGATATCCCTGCCCCTTGCTTTTGAACATATCGTTTTATGCGGAGCGCAGGTGGCGCAGACACATATTACTGCACCGTTAGGAACGGTCGCCATTGCTGCGAATACTCTGGCGGTGACGGCGGAAAGCCTATGTTATATGCCGGGATACGGGGTCGGAACCGCAGCGACGACTCTCGTGGGTCAGAGTCTCGGAGCCGGAAAACAAGAGCTTGCCCGGAAATATGCGTGGCTGTCCGTTGCATTGGGCGTAGGGATTATGTCGGTTATGGGAGTCTTGATGTTTCTGTTTTCACCCTATATGTTTGCCATGCTGACGCCAGATGAACAAGTCCGGCGGCTGGGGACGCAGATATTGAGGATAGAGGCGTTCGCGGAACCTTTTTACGCGGCGTCCATTGTTGCGGCAGGTGCGCTGCGCGGTGCAGGAGATACGCGGGTTCCAAGCATTTTGAATCTGGTTAGTATGTGGGGCGTCCGCATTACGGCGGCTGCATATCTTGCGCCCAGAATCGGTCTCTACGGCGTATGGCTGGCAATGTGCGGCGAGTTATGGGTCAGGGGCGCGCTCTTTTTAATCCGTCTGAAACGCGGGAAATGGTTGCATAAGGATGAAATCAAAGGAGTACACTTATGAAAACAATAAGAGTAGCGGCTGCTGTCATTTGGGCTAAAAATGGTGACGGCGAGCCAATGATTTTCGCGACGCAGCGCGGTTACGGTGAGTGGAAAGATAGCTGGGAATTTCCAGGCGGCAAACTGGAAGAGGGCGAAACGTCAGTACAGGCGCTGCATAGGGAAATCCGGGAGGAATTGGATACGGAAGTAATCGTCGGGGAATTGATTGATACGGTAGAATATGATTACTCTGCGTTTCATCTTTCTATGGACTGTTTCTGGTGCGAAGTGACTTCAGGCAGCCTGACATTAAAGGAACATGAAGCCGCAAGGTGGCTGACAAGATTCGAGCTTACTACGGTAAAGTGGCTGCCAGCGGACATTGCATTGGTAGAGAAAATCGGAAAGGCGATGGGCGGGATGACAGCGCACAATTTAACCAAGCATCCGCCATTTACACAATCCCCAGGAAATGTTAAAATAAATCGAAAATAAAAAGCGCCTCTTGACGCCAATCCCGAAACCCAAGGTGACTCATGAATACAATAGACTACGCATTAGTAGAAGAAAAAAGACCCCCGATGTATACGGCGATGAAATATTGGGGGAAAAAACCGCATAACATATGGGGCAAATACATAGAGACCTATACGGAAGAAAACGATATCATCTTAGATCCTTTTGCCGGCAGCGCAGTGGCGGCTTTTGAGGCGGTGAAATGCGGCAGGAAGGCGTTAGCGTTTGATATCAATCCCTTGACCTCTTTTTTGATTGACGTGTATTCTACCGAATTTGAGGAAGAAAAATTTGCCAGCAGCGTGAGGCAGATTGTGGAAAAGGTGCAAAAGGACGAAATCGTTTCATACTATTACCGGACGAAATGCAGCTGCTGCGGAAAGGAAACTGCGTGGGTGCAGCATTTTAAATGGGATAGCGGCGTGATTTATGAGTATGGGGTAGAATGCGAAAAATGTGAAAAGCGTTATCTGCGGGAAGCGGATGACGAGCAGCTAAAGAAGAGCAGGGAAATGACAGGGATTGTCATGAAAAATTGGTATCCTGCGGATAAGTTTTACGAAACGCCGAGCATAAGTGAAGCTTTTATACAGAAGATTGGCGGTGATGGTTACTCCGATATCTGGACGAGACGGAATCTGTATG
The DNA here is from genome assembly GCA_023663465.1 of Muribaculaceae bacterium. Classification (GTDB taxonomy): domain Bacteria; phylum Bacillota; class Clostridia; order Lachnospirales; family Lachnospiraceae; genus UBA3282. The sequence continues at coordinate 60,344 of JAMPHJ010000002.1, forward strand.
TTTTATCTGAAATCTGCAAGGGGATTGAAGAAGAGCAGGATGAAACGATAAAGAAGCAGTTGTTGTTCGGGCTGATTCAGAGTGTGCATTTATGCTCTAAGATGTGTGTGCCGCGCCGGGCGGAGGCAAAGAGGGGTTTTTCTACAAGCTGGGGCAGGTCGGCTTATATCTGTTCTGCAAGGCAGATGGAAATGAATCCGCTGTTAGTATTTTATAACAATTGTCTGGGGAAGCAGTCGGTAAAAAGCGCGCTGGTGAACGTAAAGCAGCATTTAGGGAAAGTGCCGCAGTGCTTTTATCTGGATAAGAATCATCCGCCGCAGCTTTCTATTTTGGAATTATCGAAAAAATATGATATTATATACGGAATATTAGATATCCGAGAACTGCCAGAGATGGTGCCGGAAGAAAGCGTCCGTTTTATTATCACGGACCCGCCCTACGGCGGTCTGGTGCAATATATGGACCTCAGCAATTTATGGCTGATATGGCTGAAGCATTTTGATGCGAAATACACGCCGGATATCAGTAAGGAAATAACGATTAAAAAAGGCATGATAGAAATCGAGGAATATAGCAGAAGATTCACGGATGGAATCAGGAATTTAGAACGTGTGCTTGCGCCCGGCGCAAAATTGGTGATTACATTCCACAATCAGGAAATAGCGGTGTGGAATGCTTTTTTACGTTCTATCTGTCAGGCGGGGTTCCAGATTGAAAAGGTGATTCATCAGCAAAACAGGAGAACCGGGGAATCGAATGTGTCAAATCCCTACGGAACCTCGGCGAGCGATTTTTATATCCGTTGTTCCAAGGCAGATTACGTTGCCAAAGAAAAGACGAACAAAGCGGAATTTGAGCGGTTTATCGTAGATAGCGCAATCAAAATCATTGCATCGAGGAGCGAACCTACGCCGTATCAGATTTTGTTTAACGGGTTATTGGCAGAGCTTTCCGGGGCAGGATTCGAGCTGGAAGATTTCGACGATACCATACAGCAGCTTTTAAAAAGGCATGTGGGGGATGTTTTTGAAATTATCCAGACGAATCAAGTCTACGGTCCCTTATGGTGGTTTCGCGACAAGACCCTCATCCGGCAGGATTTACTTCCGCTGAGCCAGCGGGTAGAGAAAACGGTGCAAACGGAGTTAAAAGAAAAGGGTAAAATGAAGGCGGACGATATTCTGGCTGCATTATTTATGCAATATCCGAACGAATTGACGCCCGATGTAAAAAAAATAGACGAATATATTAAAAAATATGCACACCCATCTGGAGGCTTATGGATTTATAATGGAGAGGAAAGAACATACGGAGATAGTGAGGACCAATGAGGAAAAGACTATCGAAGCAGACATAGCGATGAAGCAGGATAAGGAACATATCAAAGAGGAAAAAGAAGGCAGATACGACCCTAGGAATCAGTTAAATGATTTGACCGGAAAAGAGTGGCTGAAGCTGACGAAAAGCTTCTGGATGTCTGAAAAATGTGCGGACGATAAGGCGGCGTTCGGGCATCCGGCTCCGTTTCTGATTAAAGATATCGAGAAGCTGATTTCCTTTTTCACCAAGCGAGGAATGACAGTGTTAGACCCATTCATGGGCTCCGGGACGACGGCGCTTGCGGCATATAATCTGGGAAGAAAAAGCGTCGGGATGGATTTAAATCCAGCGTATCGGGAGCTTGCGTTAGAGCGGTTTGCCAAAAAGGAAATGACCACGCAGGATTACCTTTATGAGATTGGGGATTCCACGAAGGATTTGGCGGTGTTTGGAAACGTTGATTATATTGTGACGTCCCCGCCTTATCATAACATTTTGAAAAATACCTCGAAGGGAATCCGCAACGACAACAGCCATAAAGGATTTCGCAATGGTTCGCGTCAGGGCGTGGAATACTATTCAGATTTGCCGAACGATTTGGGCAATCAGGAAACTTATGCGGATTTTATCAGAATGCTGGGGCAGGTTATGGAGCAGTGTTATCAGATGCTGCGGGAAAAGAAATATTGTACGATTATCATCAGTGATTTTACCGTCGATAAAAAGGAAGTATGCGTGCAGGCGGATATCGTCGGGCTGATGACGGACGCCGGTTTTGAATTTGTGGGGACGACCGTTTTATTACAGGATAATAAACCGCTTTATCCGTTTGGCTATCCCTATTCATATAAGATTAACCACATGCATCAGAATATGATACATTTCCGAAAGAACAGTTAATATGCAAAAGAGGAGCGAGGATTTCATGTCCGTTTTTCAGCAGTATTATGCAAAATATCAGGGTAGTTTCCCCGGTTTTATGAAGTTTCATAATGAAGTCATCAATATGCCCCGCGACCAGTTTTCCAACACAGGCTTAGATAAGGTCAGAATACTGGCGGGCTATCTTTTGCTGACGGAAAATCACTTAGATTCTCGCGGCGTTTCGTATAAGGATACGATGCTTTGTATCAGGAACCGGCTAAAAGCGGGGGCGTATCCGGCGAAGCGGGATAAAGGGCTGGAGTGGAAATATTTCACATTTGATTCGATTGATGCGCAGTATGAGACGCAGGGGCGTATGTTTCGGCATTTGATGGCTCTTTGCGCCTTTTTTGGATTTGTGCGAAGTCTGTCAAAACAGCGGAAAGCATTCAACTATGCTAAATGCAGGGAATACTATCTATCCAATGACGATATCCTCATGCCGATTGCCAGAAATAATATCATGATGCTGAATGTGAAAGAGAATGATTTTATTAAATCCCTAAACGGCATTACGATTGATGGAAACACGGATTATCGTCCAACTTACGGGATTCTGCGGTATCTGAAAGAAATTGGGCGTCCTGCCACCGATTTTGAATTGTCGGTTCTGTTAGGCAGGGTGGATGATTGTAAGAGGGAAGAAGAGATTCTTGCAAGGGCGTTGGCGGTAGGAGCCGTGCTTCCTGCAACGAAGGCGGCACAGATGCGGGTCTGGTTTAAGGGAATGCACTGGGAAGGAAATGGGAGATTGTTTTCCTATGCAGCATCTCAGGAGCCGCATTTTAAATTTCACAATTATTTATTGTTTCTGGAATCGTTTGAATTAATCCAATACCATTCGCTGACCGAGACTTATACGCTGACAGAATATGCAGAAGAACTGCTTGCGGATGATATATCCTATCTCATTGCGGATTTAGAAAAGCTGTTGAAAATAGTAGACGACTATGATTCCGATAACAGCGAACTCAACGATTTGATTTTGTATCAGCGCAACCCGGAGCTTTTGAAGCTGGCAAAAGAAGATGCGGATTTTATTGTCAAAATGAATCAAAGGAGTATGAACAATCCGATTTATGATAAAAAAGGCAAGAAACAGAGAAATAAACTGATTGCCGAACTTGCCAAAATCCAGGCGGACTATCAGTGCCAGTATGCAAAACGGCACATTTTCAAGATGGTGAGTGGAAAATATTATTGTGAGGCGCATCACATTCTGGAATTTAGCACAGAAGACGGACCGGACATTACCAACAATCTTGTTGTGTTAGGACCCGAAGCGCATAAAATCATTCATCATGGATGCCGGGAAGAAGTGGATAATGTCTTTATCCAGTTAATCAAAAACGGCGTCCTGCCCTTGGAGCGTTTCCGGGAGATGATAACGGTCTACCACTGCCTGACGAAAGAACATATCCAGATTCTTTTCCATCGGAAAATTATTACGGCGGACGAACGGGATGAGTTGGAAGGGCTGCTTTCATGACCCATATCCCGCTCCTGCCATAAAAGAAATGGAATCACATATATGGAGCAGTTTATACAAAAACAGGATGTTGTATTTATTGACACCGAGATAAATCCTCATAAAAATACGATAGAGGATATCGGGGCAGTACGCTCATTTTATCCAGTGAAGTCATGGGATGGGAAGAAGTTTCATTCCAATAATCTTAGGGAGCTGGAACAGTTTTTACAGGGCGCTGCTTATTTGTGCGGACATAATATCCTTCAGTTTGATTTGCGGTATATCATATCGCAGGTGCAGGCGGCAGGGGTGCGTTTTGTAATCGACACCCTTTATCTGTCCGCGCTTCTTTTTCCCAAAAAACCCTATCACAGATTGCTAAAAGACGATAAGCTTCAAACCCAGGAGCTGAATAATCCTTTGAATGATGCATTGAAGTCTATGGAATTATTTATGGATGAGGTGACGGCGTTTGGGCAGTTAAGCGATGGGATGAAAAAAATTTATTGTACACTTCTTGAGGAAACTTCTGGATTCGGGGGATTTTTTCATTATGTGGATTATCATGAAAAAATGGCGTATTCTTCTATAAAAACCCAATTTTTACATCAAATATGCCAGAATGTGGATGTGGAAGAGCTTGCCAGAAAGAACCCGGTGGAAATGGCGTATTGTCTAGCGGTGATATCCACGGAGGATAAGGAATCCATTATTCCCTACTGGGTGCAGAAAAATTATCCGAAGGTGCAGGGTGTATATCGTCAGCTTAGGGGGACGCCTTGTCAGGAAGGCTGCGTTTATTGCAGGGAAAATTTTGATATTCACAGGCAGTTGAAAAAGAAATTCGGCTATGAGGGCTTCCGGGAATACAACGGGGAACCTTTGCAGGAAAAAGCGGTACAGGCGGCAGTAGAGGGAAAATCACTGCTGGCAATTTTCCCGACGGGCGGCGGTAAGTCCATTACGTTCCAACTTCCTGCCCTGATGGCATCAGAAACTGTATCAGGGCTAACGGTCGTGATATCGCCGCTACAGTCGCTGATGAAAGACCAGGTAGATAATTTAAGCAGGCAGGGATTGGCAGACGCCGTAACCGTTAATGGACTGCTGAACGTGATAGAACGAGCGGAGGCGTTGGAACGGGTGGAAAGCGGAATTGCTTCTATTTTGTATATTTCGCCGGAATCCTTACGTTCTAAAACGATAGAACGGCTACTGTTAGGACGCAATGTGGTACGGTTTGTCATAGACGAGGCACATTGTTTTTCTTCCTGGGGGCAGGATTTCAGGGTGGACTATTTATATATCGGGGATTTTATTGCACAATTTCAGGAAAAGAAGAAAACGCGGATACCGGTATCCTGTTTTACTGCGACGGCCAAGCAGAAAGTCATCAGCGATATCCGGGAATATTTTAAACAGAAACTAAATTTAGATTTGGAGTTATTTTCCACCAACGCAGCCAGGGCGAATCTTCGCTATGAAGTGCTATACCGTGGGAATGATACGGAAAAATATATGACGCTGCGTCGTCTGATTGAGCAGAAAGATTGTTTTACGATTGTCTATGTCTCCAGGACGAAAAGAGCGGTTGAAATTGCGCAAAAGCTGCATTCTGACGGATTTAACGCGAAGGCGTTCCACGGCAAAATGACAAGTGAGGACAAAATTGCCAATCAAGAAGCTTTTATCAACGGTGAAGTGCAGATTATGGTAGCTACTTCTGCCTTTGGTATGGGTGTGGATAAAAAAGACGTTAAATTGGTTGTGCACTACGATATCTCTGATTCTCTGGAAAATTATGTGCAGGAGGCGGGGCGCGCCGGACGTGACCAGAATATTCAGGCGGAATGTTATGTGCTTTTTAATGAAGAAGATTTGGACAAGCACTTTCTTCTACTGAATCAGACAAGACTGAGTATCAGTGAAATCCAGCAGGTCTGGAAAGGGATTAAGGAATTGACGAGGGATAGGAGCCGTATCTGTTGTTCCGGTCTGGAAATTGCGCGAAAGGCAGGCTGGGATGATTCCGTGCTGGATATTGAGACGAAGGTCAGGACAGCGATATCCGCCTTGGAAACTTCCGGCTATGTCAAGCGAGGGCAGAACTGCCCCAGAGTCTATGCGGACAGCATTCAGGTCAGGACTGCGGCGGAAGCGGCCGAACGCATCAGGACTTCTAAGAGGTTTGATGAAAGACAGGAAGACTATGCAGTGCGTATTATTAGAAATCTGGTTTCTGCCCGCAGCCGCGGTTGGGCGAATAAAGAAGATGCGGAAGCCAGAGTAGATTATATTGCGGACCATCTTGGCATTGAGAAGCGGGAAGTGATTGAATCCATCAATCTGATGCGGGAAGAGGGCATTCTTGCCAGCGATAGGGATATGTCCGTTTATGTGGAAAAAACAATGCTGCATACCGCAAGAAAAACAACGCTAAACCGTTTCGCCGGACTGGAACGTTTTCTCTTGGAGCGGCTGGTGGAAAACGGGCAGAGAGTATCCTATAAGGCGATGAATGAAGAGGCTTTGAATGGGGGCATTCCTTATTCTACAGTCAGCAACATTAAGACGATTCTGTATTTCTGGATTATCAAGGAATATATTGCCAAGCCGGAAGGGGAGGTCAACAATACGATTCTGCTGGAACCTTTGGAATTGCCGGACAGACTGCGGCAGCGTTTTGAAAGGCGCATCAAGGCAGCGGAATTTATCGAAAGCTATTTTTTGGAGAAAGCAAGGGCAAAAGAGGATTCTCCGGAACATGCGGCAACGTCCTATATTACGCTGGATTTTTCCATTCAGGAGTTAAAACGTGCCTATCGGCGTAGTTTTAGACAATTAGACTTTCATACAATCCTACAGGCGGCGCAGGATGAAGAAGCTATGACATCTGCAGAAGTGGAGGAGGCTTTATTATATTTATCCCGGATTAATGCGTTTCGCTTAGAAGGCGGTTTTCTGGTACTGTATAATGCTATGGAAATTACCCGGCTGGTGCTGGATAATAAGATACGCTATAAACAGGAAGATTACCGGCAGTTGAAAGAATTTTATGAGACAAAGACAGAGCAGATTCATATCGTAGGGGAATATGCCAATATGATGGTGCGTGATTATCAGGCGGCGTTGACGTTTGTCAATGATTATTTCAACATGGATTATCGTTTATTTCTGACTAAATATTTCAAAGGGGAAAGAAACGGTGAAATCAAGAGAAATATTACGCCGATGAAATACCGGAAACTTTTTGAAAATCTTTCACCCAGACAGGCAGAAATCATCAATGACGATAAATCGAAATCTATTGTGGTGGCAGCAGGACCGGGGAGCGGCAAAACGATGATTCTCGTCCATAAACTTGCATCGCTGATGCTTTTGGAAGACGTCAAGCATGAGCAGCTTCTGATGCTGACTTTTTCACGGGCGGCGGCGATGGAATTTAAGCTGCGTCTGGTGGATATGATTGGTAATGCAGCGTACTTTGTAGAGATTAAGACGTTTCATTCTTATTGTTTTGATCTGCTTGGTAAGATAGGGAACCTGGAAAATTCTGAAAATGTCGTTTTTGAAGCGACGAAGATGATTCAGAATGGGGAAGTAGAACTTGACAGGATTACCAAAAACGTATTGGTAATCGACGAAGCGCAGGATATGGACGGGGAAGAATTTGGACTTGTAAAGGCATTGATGGAGCGCAATGAGGATATGCGCGTGATTGCGGTGGGGGATGATGACCAAAACATCTATGAGTTTCGACATTCCGATTCCAGATATATGACAGAGCTCCTTAGCGGGCCTCAGGCGAAAAAATACGAATTGACGGATAATTACCGGAGCAGCCATAAAATCGTGGATTTTGCCAACACTTTCGTAAAGACAATAGGAGGGCGCATCAAAAGTGAGGAAATCCGGGCTGTGAAGAACGAAGACGGAAATGTTATGGTCGTCAGACCTGCGTCTATTCTGGAAATGTCGCTGGTAAAAGTGGTAGGGCATACCTGGACGCAGAAAGAGGGACAGACGGCGGCGGTTCTGACGACAACGAATGAGCAGGCATATCTAGTGGCGGAGCTTCTGAATCAAAGAGGGTTCCGGGCAAGACTGATACAATCCAATCAGGGCTTTGTCCTGTCCCGTCTTGCAGAAGTAAAGTATTTTCTAGAGCAGTTAAAAGAAAAAGGCCCTGTAATTGATGAGGATGACTGGAATCTGGCCTGTCAGCGGTTGGAAAACGCCTTTTCTAGAAGTAAGAATCTGGAATCTTGCCTGTATTTGTTTGAACAGTTTGCCAAGGAAAATGTGAAGAAATATTATACGGACTTGGAATCTTTTCTGCAGGAAGCGAAATTTGAGGATTTCTGTAGCTTTCAGAAGGACGAAATCTGTGTGTCTACGATTCATAAAGCGAAAGGGCGGGAGTTTGACAAAGTTTACTTACTCGTCAGCAAGTTTTCTGGATTGACGGATGAAAAACGCAGAAGCATCTATGTGGGGATTACCCGCGCTAAGAGCGAGCTGTATCTTTTTCACAATACAGATTATTTTGAAAGCGTCAGAAGGGAAGCGGGACAGGAGGCATTTCAGTGGTATACGGACTCTGTAAAGTATCCCGAACCGGAAGAAATCGTACTGCCGCTTTTCCATATGGACGTATGGCTGGGATTCTTCAAAAAGCCGGACTGCCAGGCGTATATGAAAGAACTGCAAAGCGGCGATAGGCTGCGTGTCCGGGAAGAAAAGAAATCCCGTTATGAAAACTTGGTTTTTGAAGGCTATATCCACGGAGAATGGCGTCAGGTGGCGCGGTGTTCCAAAGATTTTTATGGAAGAATGTGCAGACAGAAAGAAAGGGGCTATATGCCGGCGGAAGCGTGGGTGCAATATGTAGTGGGCTGGTGGGATAAAGATGAGGAGAAGGAATACGATATCATGCTGCCTGCGCTGCGGATGAAAAAATGGAAAAATTTATAAATATAAGAAGGTCTGAGGGATGGTAATGGGACTGCAAATATGATAAAATCAAAGAGTATATTACTTTTTGATTATAGGCAGGGAGGAATCATGCATAGAACATTCAAACCATCCAGAAGCAGATGGGGACTGCTGTCTGTTTTTATAGTCCTTCTTATTTTTTTATCCGATGATATCGGCGTATCCGCCAAGGAGTCTGTTTTTTCTGAGGCAGGATATTCGGCGGTTCTCTATGACAATAGCAACGGGCTTCCCACGTCCGAGGCAAATGCTGTTGCCCAGACGAAAGATGGTTTTGTCTGGATTGGGGGTTACAGCGGGCTGATACGATACGACGGCAACGATTTCTACCGCTTTGATTCTTCCACGGGCATTACGAATGTCATGAGCCTTTGTGTGGATTCTAAGGATCGTCTGTGGATTGGAACCAATGATAACGGCGCAGCGTTGTATGATAACGGGGAATTTCGGTTTTTTGGCAGGGACGAAGGGCTGCTTTCTTTGTCGGTGCGTTCCATTGCGGAGGATGCAGACGGTAATATTCTGCTTGCCACGACGCGCGGACTGGCATATATCGACGACGGTTTTGCCCTGCATATGCTGGAAGACGAACCAATCAGCCAGAAATATATCTGTATCTTGCGGGCGGATGCAGACGGCATTATTTATGGCTGTACGTTGGATGGCGCCTTCTTCTCCGTGGAGCGGCTAAGGCTGATAAACTGTTATGACAGTAAAGAACTGGGAATCGGTATGGTATATTCTATCTGTCCCGACCCGGAAGAAAAGGGCAAGGTGTATCTGGGGACGGAGGAGTCCGAAATTCTATGGGGCGATATGGAAGACGGCATGAAAAATGCGAAGAAAATTTTCGTCCATCCGCAGGTGAATATCAATTTTATCCTGCCAGGCGACGATGGGATTCTCTGGGTCTGTGCAGATAACGGAATCGGTTACCTGAATGAAAGAAAATATTATTCTGAATTGTCGAATGTTCCTATGAATAATTCTGTAGACAGGATGATGATTGACTATGAAGGAAATCTATGGTTTACTTCTTCCAGACAGGGCGTTATGAAAGTGGTAAGCACTCCGTTTACGGATATCAGCAGTCTTGTGGGTTTGGAACCTGCAGTTGTGAACACGACCTGTTTCTATCAGGAAAATTTGTATATTGGGACAGACACGGGGCTTCAGCTTGTGAATCAATATGACCGGCCTAAGGAAAATGTCTTGACGAGGCTGTTAAAAGGCAGCAGAATCCGGTGTATCAAAGAAGATTCTGACGGAAACCTCTGGCTTTGTACATACAGTGAGAACGGATTGGTCTGCTATCATGGAGATGGGACTTATACAATTTATAATGAGGAAAACGGGCTGGCGTCCAACCGTGTCCGCGTTATGACACAGATGTCAGATGGGACGATTGTAGTTTCCACAAGCGGCGGGATTAATTTAATCCGTGACGGCAGTGTCATGGGCACTTATGATGAAGAGGACGCCATACTCAATACGGAAATTCTGACGCTCTGCGAGGGCGAGGATGGCAGTCTCTATATGGGCAGCGACGGGGACGGTATTTATGTTTTGCAAGACGGCAGTATATCCCGCCTTGGACTGGAAGATGGTCTGAAATCAGAAATTGTCCTGCGGATTAAGAAAGACCCGAAACGGGATTTGTACTGGATTATCACCAGCAACTCCATATCCTATATGAAAGATGGCAGTATTACGACCTTATCCAATTTCCCTTATGGGAATAATTTCGATATGTATTTTGATAAGGAAGACGGTATCTGGATTTTGAGCAGCAACGGTATTTATGTGGTAAACGGCGAACAACTGCTGAAAGATAAAAAACCGGACTACACTTTTTATGATATGAGAAACGGGCTTCCCTGTGTGGCGACCGCCAATTCCAGAAGTGCGATAACGGACGACGGAACCTTATATATGGCAGGGGTACAGGGGGTCAGCAGTATCAATATCAATCAGATGCAGGAGTTAAAAGGCGACGTAAAACTGACTGTTCCCTTCCTGGAATTAGACGACAAGACGGTCATGGTAGAAGAAGGGGAAACTATCACGGTTCCGGCGAATTGTAAACGTATTACCATTCACGGATATGCGCTGACGTATTCCCTGCAGAATCCCCGGTTAAAATACTATCTGGAAGGGTTTGATGAAGAGGCGGTTTCTGTATCCAAACAGGACATGCAGCCGGTCAGTTATACGAATCTGGACAGCGGGGAATATGTGTTTCATTTGTCGATTGTCAATACCATGACAGGAGAAGAGGAGAAAAACATCGCCGTCACGATTGTAAAAGAAAAAGCGGTTTATGAGCGGGGATGGTTCTGGATTTTGATTCTGATTGTGGCGATTTTAGTAATTTTGTTTGCCGCTACAATTTATGTTCATGGGAAAACGGCGAAACTTCTGAAAAAACAGGAAGAGGACGATATCTTTATTGACCAGATGATTCAGGCATTTGCGAAGAGTATCGACTTAAAGGATAAGTATACCAACGGACATTCTTTCCGTGTGGCGAAATATACGAAGATGATAGCAGAAAAATTAGGCTACAGCCCGTCGGAGGCGGCGGCGGTTTACAATATCGGGCTTCTGCACGATATCGGTAAGATTACGATTCCGGACGAGATTCTGAATAAGCCGGGAAGGCTGACCGACGAGGAATTTGCGATTATGAAGCAGCATTCCATCAACGGCTATGATATCCTGAAAGAAATCGAGGTTGCGCCGGAGCTTGCCCTGGGCGCCGGATATCACCATGAGAGAATCGATGGACGGGGGTATCCTTTTGGGAAAAAGGCGGGAGAAATTCCGCCGGTGGCACAAATGATTGCGGTAGCGGATACCTTTGACGCCATGCATTCTACCAGACCGTACCGGGAGCAGATGAAAATGGAAGATATTGTTGCAGAATTAAAGCGCGTATCAGGCACGCAGCTGAATGAAGAATTTGTGAACGTGCTGCTGGAGCTGATTGAAGAAGGAAAAGTATAAATTCTGATTCCTAAAAAAAGAAGCTGGTAAAGGCGATAGTTTATTTTGAATAACGCTTTACATTCCGGGAAACGGATGATACAATAAAATGTGCATAAAAACGCACTTTTTCATCAAGAGTCATACAAGTATATAGAATAGAAAGTATGGAGGCGGCGGATATGAGAATACAAGAATTTTGCAATATGAGTAAATTCGAGGAAATTATCGACAACTGGGCAAAAAGCACGGGACTGGCTGCAGCTGCGCTTGACGTGGATGGGAAGTATATCAGCAAACGTTACAATTTTACAGATTTTTGTACGAAATATACGAAGGGAAGCAATGAAGGCGCTGCAAGATGCGAGAAATGCGATAGGGAAGGAAAGGGCGTATATTCCTGCCATCTAGGATTGGCGGAATTTGCACTGCCGATTACCCTGGGCGACGGCACAACGTTGGGTAAGGTCATCGGCGGGCAGGCGCTGTCTAAGGAGCCGGATGAGAATCACTTCCGCGCAGCGGCAAGGGAGCTTGGAATTGATGAGAATACTTATATCAGGGCATTGCAGACGGTGAAGGTAAAGACACAGGAAGAAATAGAAGCTTCCGCCAGTCTGCTTGGGGACGTGATAAATATGTTCGTCCGTTCCAGTTATCAGGAACAACAAAATAGCCATATAGTGGAAAAACTGCGTACCGGCATTTCCAAAGCGGCGCAGGAAATTGAGGCCGCCAATGCGAGTACTTCCCAGATAGCGGCATTCAGCCAGCGGCAGAATATCCTGGCGTTGAACGCATCGATTGAAGCGGCGCGCGCCGGGGAAAGCGGCAAAGGGTTTGCGGTTGTGGCGGCGGAAGTGCAGAAGCTTGCCGGAGGGATGGCGGAAACCAGCAAGGAAATCAACGATAGGCTGGCGCATCTTACGGTAACAATTCATGCATTGAACGAATAACGCTTTCAGAGAAAAATGCAGGCCGTAGGGCTTGCATTTTTTAGGCACAAAAATAGAGGAAAAAGGAAATGTTGACAAATATTAGAAAAAAATTTATCGGGGATAAGGCTTTTTATAAAATGGTACTGGCAGTCGCCGTGCCAATTATGATACAAAACGGTATTACGAATTTCGTAGGGCTTCTGGATAATATCATGGTGGGACAGATTGGCACGGAACAGATGTCCGGCGTAGCGATTGTCAATCAGCTGCTCATGGTATATTATCTTTGTATTTTCGGAGGGCTTGCCGGAGCCGGAATTTTTACGGCGCAGTATTTCGGGCAGAAGGACGACGAAGGAATCCGCTATACCTTCCGTTATAAATTCTGGATGGCGCTGCTATTGACGGCTGGCGCCGTTCTATTGTTGATTTTTGGCGGAGAAGGGCTGATTCAGAATTATTTAAGCGGAAGCAGCGACGGCGGAGATCCGGCGGCGGCGCTTAGGTATGGGCAGAGTTATTTACAGGTAATGCTGTTTGGACTGCCGGCGTTTATGTGGGTGCAGATTTACGTCAGTACCCTGCGGGAATGCGGGGAAACGGTTGTTCCCATGAAGGCGGGCATTACCGCTGTTTGTGTGAATTTGTGTTTAAACTATCTGTTGATTTATGGGAAACTGGGACTGCCGGCGCTGGGCGTCGTGGGCGCTGCCATCGCGACGGTAGTTTCCCGGTATGTGGAAGCGGCTATTGTTATTTTATGGACGCACCGACATAAAGAGCAGAACCGTTTCGTGGTACAGTTATACAGCACGTTGAAAGTGCCGGGGCATTTAGTGGGAAAATATTTCATAAAAGGCGCGCCGTTATTGATTAACGAGACGTTATGGTCTGCTGGGATGGCGATGCTGACGCAATGCTATTCCGTGAGAGGTCTGCGGGTTATTGCCGGACTCAACATTGCCAATACGATTAACAATGTGTTTAATGTGGTGTTCATCGCTATGGGAGATGCAGTGGCGATTATTATTGGGCAGCTTCTGGGAGCAGGGAAGATGGAAGAGGCAAGGGATACGGATAATAAAATCATTGCCTTTTCGGTTTGCAGCTGTGTCGGAATAGCGGTTTTGATGAGCCTTGTCGCCCCCCTGTTTCCACAGATTTACAATACGACGCAGGACGTCAAAACGCTGGCAGTGCAGTTTATTCTGGCGCAGGCGCTTTTTATGCCGCAGGCGGCGTTCATCCATGCGGCTTATTTTACCTTGCGCTCAGGGGGAAAGACCGTTGTGACATTTTTGTTTGACAGCGTGTTCGTCTGGTGTGTCAGCGTTCCGGTCGCCTATGCGTTAAGCCGTTTTACGCAGGTACATGTCATTGTGATTTTTGCAATGGTGCAGATTGCGGACTGGATTAAGTGCGTGATAGGGTTTTTATTGGTGAAAAAAGGCGTATGGATGCAGAATATTGTGGAAAAGTAAGCAGGAAACTATTGCAGAGCCGGGTTTGATGTGTGATAATAAAAATCACAGGATATTGACAGCGAAAAAGATAAAGAGGTTTTATCGATGAGTGACTCTCAGAATGGGAACGGGATAGGAGAACAGATTAAAAACGCGCTGGCGGAAGCCTTGCAGACCGGGGATTTTAAGAATCTGAATGATTTGGTGTCATGGACTGTGACCAATACGTTAAATGAAGTTGGAAAAAGCATGACGCAGGGCGGCGAAAAGGTGCAGAGCGTGGGAAGTTTTTCCGGGTATGGGAAAACGGAAGATGGCGCAGCGTGGGAAGAAGAGCAGCGAAGGCAACAAGAGCGGTGGCGCCGCCAGGAAGAGCAGATGCGCCAGAAACAGGAGCAGATGCAGCGCAGACAGGAAGAGCAGATGCGGCAGCAGCATGAGCAGATACGCCGCCAGGAAGAGCAGATGCGTAAGAAACAGGAGCAGATACGCAAGCGGGAAGAACAGATTCAGAAACAACGGGCGCAGATGCAGAAACAGGAACGGCAAATGCAGTATAAGCAGGAGTTAACACCGCAGAACAAAGGATATATGCCGCCGGTAAAAATGAATAAAACAGGCAGCGTATCCAATGTGCTGTATCAGGTATTCGGCGGAGTCGGACTGGGCTTTACGAGTATTGCGACTTTTGCGCATATGGTGACATCCATGCTCGAAGGCGCTACTTTGGCGGGATGGATTGCAAATCTGGCTGTTTTGGCATTTTTCTTCGGAATGATCCGGCATGGAAGCAGCCAGCGGAAGCGTTTAAAACGCGCCATGCGCTATGTGCAGTTATGCGGCGGCAGAATGTATGGGGAAATTGAGAGTCTGGCGAAGGCTACGGGCAGGAGTGTGCGCTATGTGGTACGGGATATCCAGAAAATGCTTGCCCTCAACATGTTCCCGGAAGGGCATCTGGATGAGAAGAAGACCTGTCTGATGTTAAACGATACGGTTTATGGGCAGTATCTGGATGCAGAAAACAGCCGCAGACTCAGGGAAGAGCAGGATAGGAAAGCGCTGGAGCAAAAGGAACCTGACGAGAAGCTGGAAAACCAGACGCAGCAGGATATTCGCAGTGAGCAGGAAGCGGAACTGGATATCATGATAGCGGAGGGAATGGAGTGCGTTGGCAAGTTAAACGCGTTAAACGAGCAGATTCCCGGAGAAGTGATATCCGCCAAGCTGTTTCGGTTGGAAGGGTTGTTAAAAGATATTTTTGCCAGCCTGAAAGAGCATCCCGAACAGATGCACCGTATGCATAAACTGATGGATTACTATCTGCCCACCACGTTGAAACTGGTGGAAGCCTATGAGGATTTTGATAGGATTACGACGCCGGGAGAGGAAATCGTAGCTGCCAAAACAGAAATTGAAAACACGTTGGATACGATTAATCAGGCGTTTACGGAGCTTTTGAACAATCTGTTCCAGGACGCTGTATTCGATGCCACGACAGACGCCCAGGTATTAAAGACCATGCTTGCCAGAGAAGGGTTGACAAGAGAAATGGAATTAAAAGATGGAGGAAGAATAGATGAGTGACAATTTAGAAGAAATGATAAAGGAAGCGCCTTCTTTGACGCTCGACCCGTTTGCACAGGCAAAAGAGCCGGTGGCTGTAGTAAGTAATGTACAGCTTGCAGAGGAGCCGCTGCCCAAAGTACCGGAGGTTGTGCTGACGCCACAAGAGCAGAAAATGGTAGATGATTTTGCCGCCCAGATTGACATTACGAATACCCAGATGGTTATGCAGTATGGCGCGGGCAGCCAGAAAAAAATTGCCGACTTTTCTGAAAGCGCCCTAAATAATGTCCGCACGAAGGATATGGGGGAAATCGGACAGATGTTGACCGGAGTGGTCAGTGAGCTAAAAGGGTTTGATGAGGAAGAAAAAGGGTTTCTTGGCATTTTCAAAAAAAGCAGTAATAAGCTGGAAAATCTGAAAGTAAAATACGATAAAGCAGAAGCGAATATCAATAAAATCTGTAAAGTCATGGAAGACCATCAGGTGACGCTGTTAAAAGACGCCGCCATGTTGGATAAGATGTACAATCTGAACCTGAACTATTTCAAAGAATTGTCCATGTATATTCTGGCGGGCAAGCAGAAACTGGAACAGGCAAGGACTGTGGAACTGCCCGCACTGCTGGCGAAAGCGGAGCAAAGCGGACTTTCAGAGGATACCCAGGCAGCGAATGATTATGCCGCTATGTGCGAACGTTTCGAGAAGAAAATCTATGATTTGGAACTGACGAGAACCATTTCCATGCAGATGGCGCCCCAGATTCGTCTGATTCAGAGTAACGATACCGCCATGTCGGAAAAGATACAATCCACGCTGGTCAATACGATTCCTTTGTGGAAGAGCCAGATGGTCATCGCCATTGGGCTGAATCATTCCACCGAGGCGGCAAGGGCGCAGCGGGAAGTAACGGATATGACCAATGCGCTGCTGAAAAAGAATGCAGAGGCTTTGAAAACTGCCACGATTGAGACTGCCAAAGAAAGTGAGCGCGGCATTGTGGATATCGAGACGCTGACTGCCACGAACCAGACGCTTATCAGTACCCTGGATGAGGTATTAAAGATTCAGGAGGACGGTCATGCCAAACGGATGAACGCGGAACAGGAGCTGGGAAGAATCGAAGAAGAAATGCGGCAGAAACTGCTGGCAGTAAGCCGCACTTCCAGACAGGCATAACCCAAAAACACACATCAGGAAAATTTATCACCATAAAAGAATAAATATAATAACGGCAAAGAATATTTTTGACAGTTCTTTGCCGTTTCTTAGATTATAAATAATCTTTCAAATCTTTACACAATTCTTCCTCGATGGAAACCAGACGTTTGCAGATAGATTTAGAAGTATTATCCGCATCCTGATATTGGTTGAGATACTTGTGCAGCGACTTCACGCCCATGTTGCAGCCGTCGGTGATAACGTCGGCAACCGCAGCGTCGCTTTCATGCATTCCTACTTTCATATTCGTCTTCATCCAGGACATGCTTTTCGCCATTGGGCTTGGATCTTTTTCTTCACTGCCATGCTCGACTAAAAGAGAATGAATTTCATTGCCTAATTTTTCATGGTGCGCCTTGCTTTCTGTCAGTAAATCTTTCATGTGCCCGTCCTGTACTTTATCCAGAACCTCATCAATGGAAACTACCGCCATCTTCGTGCCGGAGTCGCATTCTTTCAGTAATGAAATGGTATCATTTTTTTCCATGTTTTCCTCCATTCAAAATGACACTAATGTCACCTTTTCCTTTTTTCTGTAGTTTTAATATGCCCTGTTTTAAGAAAAATATGTTTTGTCCGGGAAAATATGACTCCGAACGCGACTTAGATAAATATTTATAGATGATTTTATAAGAAAGAAATGATATAATGTTCGCGGTGGCAATGAGCAGTGCGCAGCCATTCAGAAAAGCGAAGAGGTGAGCTTGCTCACCGAAGCGTTTTTCTGAATGGCTGCATAGGGCGAAGCCCGTGATTCAGAAAAGCGAAGAGGTGAGCTTGCTCACCGAAGCGTTTTTCTTTCTGGCTGCATAGGGCGAAGCCCGTGATTCGGGAAACCAAAGGTTTTCCGAATGTGCAGTGCGGACAAAGTGCGCAGCCCGAAAGACAGAACAATAGGAGGTACAACATGTCAATCGAAAGAGTAAAACTGTATTTTGAAAAGTACCACATGGAGGATAAGATTCAGGAGTTTGACGTATCCAGCGCGACAGTAGAGCTGGCTGCAAAGGCGTTGCACTGTGCACCCCGGCGGATAGCGAAAACCTTATCCTTTATGGGCAAAGAAGGTCCTTTATTGGTCGTTGCTGCGGGGGATGCCAAAATCGATAATCCGAAATACAAGGCGCAGTTTGGGACAAAGGCGAAAATGCTTTCACCGGAGGAAGTGGAAACGCTTATCGGTCATGGAGTGGGCGGCGTATGCCCTTTTGCCGTTAATGAGGGCGTGGAGGTTTACCTGGACGAATCCTTGAAGCGGTTTGAAACGGTATTTCCCGCATGTGGCAGCGCAAACAGCGCCATAGAGCTTACGATTGCGCAGTTGGAGGAATATTCCGGCTGCATAAGCTGGGTTGATGTTTGTAAGGGGTATTAAAGCAACATTTGGCTGTGTATTTTGCAAAAGGATAAAAGAAGTAATTGAAGAATAGCAAGAAAAAAATGATAAAACTGGAAGAATAAGGATATAGGTTGGATTCAGATTCCTTGACTATTATATGTTAAGTAGCATATAATACAAGTACGATAAATGGTACGGTTTCAAGTACAGAAGGAGGCTTTTTATGATTGCAACAAAACAAATGGATATAAGGGCAAATATAAAAAAATATTTTGATATGGCATTTAATGGTGAGCCGGTAATTGTGTCGCGTAAAGAGAA
This sequence comes from Muribaculaceae bacterium, assembly GCA_023663465.1. Taxonomy (GTDB): domain Bacteria; phylum Bacillota; class Clostridia; order Lachnospirales; family Lachnospiraceae; genus UBA3282. The sequence goes on from JAMPHJ010000002.1 coordinate 78,891, forward strand.
TAAAAATGTTGTTATAATATCTGAGGCGGAATACAATGAATTGGCGAAAGCGAAAAAAAATGCGGAATATTTAGCAAAATTAAATAGGGCAGACGAGCAAATTAAAAATGGACAGGTGGTAACGAAAACTATGGATGAACTTCTAGCGATGGAGGAATAGTCTATGAGATATCAGATAATCAAATAGTCATAAAATCTTGCAGAGGTCATTATCATGATTGAATTAGGCATTGGGATAACCAATCCTGCGGTCTGTAGACAAAGTGTCACTGCCTTGTAAAAAAATCTAACTACCGCTTGCGTAACGAGAGTTTCTATGCTATAACCGATATGGATAAATTTGTATCTGCGCAGAAAGGCAGCAGGTCGGGAAACAGGAAGGGTTAAGTATATGGAAAATACAAAGATTACAGATTCCGTCTGGTATGTGGGGGCGGATGATAAAACCATCGACTTATTTGAAAGCCAGTATGTGGTTCCAAACGGCGTATCTTACAATTCTTATGTGATTCTGGATGATAAAATTGCCGTTATGGATAGCGTGGATTTAAGGGCCGGGGATGAATGGTTTGCCAATCTGGACAGTGTTTTAGGGGAAAGAAAGCCGGATTATCTTGTGGTTTCTCATTTGGAGCCGGACCATGCCGGTAATATCCAGAAGTTTATGGAAAAATATCCGCAGGCAGAGATCGTCGTCAATGCGAAATCACTGGCGATGCTGCCACAGTTTTTCCCATTGGATATGAGCGGACGCAGCGTGGTGGTCAAAGAGGGTGAGGAACTGTCCCTCGGTAAACATGCGCTTGCTTTTGTCATGGCGCCTATGGTGCATTGGCCGGAGGTTATGGTGGCGTATGAGAAAACGGAAAAAATTCTGTTTTCTGCGGACGCATTCGGTAAATTTGGTGCGTTGGATACCGAAGAAGACTGGGCGTGCGAAGCAAGAAGATATTATTTCAATATCGTAGGAAAATACGGAATGCAGGTACAGGCGCTGTTAAAAAAAGCGGCGGCGCTGGATATTCAGACGATATGCCCGCTGCATGGTCCCTGGCTGACAGAAAATCTGGCATACTATCTGGGAAAATACCAGATTTGGAGCAGTTATGAGCCGGAGGATAAGGGCGTGCTGATTGCCTATGCGTCAATTCATGGAAATACCGGCAAGGCTGCAGAGAAACTGGCGGAATTGCTGCAGGAAAAAGGCGTGGAAAAAGTAGTGCTGTCGGATTTGGCGCGGGAAGATATGGCGGAAGTGATAGAGGACGCTTATCGTTATGATAGGATGGTTTTGGCGGCGGCAACCTATGACGGCGGCATTTTCCCATGTATGGAAAGCTTTCTGGCGCATTTGAAATCCAAGAATTACCAGAAACGCACTATCGGGCTGATAGAAAACGGAAGCTGGGCGCCAATGGCGGGTAAAATCATGAAGGAAAGTCTGTCCCAGCTAAAAGAGATTACGATTCTGGAACCGGTAGTGACCATAAAATCCACGTTAAATGAGACCTCACAGGCGCAGCTGGAAGAGCTGGCACAGGCATTGTTGCAGGTATAGTCTGCAGCATTACTACATAGTTACGGGTATAGTCTGATGCATTGTCGCAGATATGGTATGGAGTATTGACATAGCATAGAATATTTTGTTCAGAGGTGCAGTGATGGAAAAAGATATGACGAAAGGAAGCCCCATGAAGTTAATTCTGGGGTTTTCGATTCCTCTTTTATTTGGATTGTTGTTTCAGCAGTTTTACAGCATGGTGGATACGGTGATTGTCGGTCAGGCATTGGGCGTCAATGCGCTGGCGGCAGTTGGTTCGACCGGTTCAGTCAATTTCATGATTATCGGATTCTGCATGGGCGTCTGCAGCGGGTTTGCCATTCCGATTGCACAGGAATTTGGCGCGGGAAATGAGAGAAAGCTGCGGCAGTATGCGGCGAACAGTGTCCGCCTTGCGGCGGTTTTTGCAGTGACAATGACGATTATCGTATCGCTTTTATGCCGTCCGATTCTGCAGCTGATGCGGACGCCGGATAATATCATTGACGGCGCCTACAGCTACATCCTGATTATTTTTCTGGGGATTCCGGTAACATATCTTTATAATATGACCGCAGCGATTATCCGTTCTCTTGGCGACAGCAAGACACCGGTTATTTTTCTAGTGATGGCGGCGCTGCTTAATATTATATTGGATTTGTTGTGTATCCTCGGTTTCCATTGGGGCGTTGCCGGGGCGGCAATAGCCACAGTGGTGTCCCAGGCAGTGGCAGGAATCTGCTGTTTTCTTTATATGAAAAAGAAATTCGCGATTTTACAGATGAACAGGGAAGACTGGATTAGGGATGGGGACTGCATCAGGAAGTTGTGTGCGATGGGTCTTCCGATGGGGCTGCAATATTCCATTACGGCAATCGGCAGCGTGATTTTGCAAAGCGCGGTCAACAGCATCGGTTCTGATGCGGTGGCGACGGTAACGGCGGGCAGTAAATTGAGTATGTTTCTGGTATGCCCGTTTGACGCTATGGGTTCTACAATGGCGACTTACGGCGGACAGAATGTGGGCGCCGGGCAGTTTGATAGAATCAGCAAGGGGCTAAAAAGCTGTATCCTGTTAGGAGCAGCCTATGCGATTATTGCCTTTTTCATCGTCTTATTATGTGGACGTTCGCTGCTCTTATTGTTCTTAGACAGCGGCGAGACGGCGATTCTGGAAAATGCGCAGTGGTATACAACGATGAATGCCTGTTTCTATTTTGCCCTTGCGATTGTCAATATTGTCCGTTTTCTGATACAGGGTATGGGATTTAGCAGACTTGCCGTGTTTGCGGGTATCTTTGAAATGGTGGCAAGAAGTATCGTAGGGTTTGTGCTGGTGCCTTATTTTGGCTTTGCCGCAGTCGGTTTTGCCAATCCGATGGCATGGGTATTTGCTGATATTTTCCTGATTCCTGCCTATTTATATGCAAGAAAAGAGATAGAAAAAATGCGCAGAGGAGCGGCGAAATAGCGATGACGGTTACAATTTTTACAATGACCCATAAAAAATTTAAGGAACCTTCCGATTCCGTATATATCCCGCTGCAGGTGGGGCGCGCCTGTAGTGAGGATTTAGGCTACGCCGGGGACGATACGGGAGATAATATATCGGAGAAAAACTGTTATTACGGGGAGCTTACGGGAGTTTACTGGGTATGGAAGAATGTGCGGACTTCCGATTATGTGGGAATCAGCCATTATAGAAGGTATTTTTGCACCGAGGAGGGCAGGATTTTTGGCGGACAGGATTATTTGTCCATTTTGAAAGAGTACGATATCATTACTTCCAAAAAGTTAAAACTGAATTTTTCCTATTATGACGGTTATGCGGGAGATTATAATATTTTTGATTTGGTTACGACAGGAGAAGTCATCCGCCAAAAAACGCCCGAATTTTATGAAAATTTTGAAAGGCTTGTCCACGGAAACGGCACTTATTTCGCGAATATGATGGTGGCTAAAAAAGAACTCTACGACGAATACTGCGCCTGGCTTTTTTCCATCTTTGAAGAGGTGGAAAAGCGGATAGACGCAAGCGGCTATGACGATTACCATAAGCGGGTGTTCGGGTTTATCTCGGAATTTCTGCTGATGGTATGGGTAGAGACAAAAGGGCTGAAAGTATATGAGTGCAAGGTCGGCATGACCACCGAGAAATATGAAACGAAGCAGATGAAGGATACGCTTGCCGGTTTTTTCCAGAAGAAGGACATCGCGGGGGCAAAGGCATATTTTCTGGATTCACTGGAAAAAAGACCGGATGTATTGATGGAAGCCTCCGATATCACAGGCGAGCTAAAAATGGCGATGCAGGTCGTGGCGGTCTGCGAGTTAGAACAGGACGCCTACGGGCAGAGCGTACTTGACAGGATACAGGACTTTGATGCGTTGATGCATTATTTTGGCAGGTTAAATGATGCAGTGAATGCGTGTAAGATGGAAAGCCTGGGGACGGAGGATATTCGTTTCTTACAAAAAGAGCAGGTATCGAAAATCGCGATCGAAGCTTCCGCAAGACTATTCTGTACGCAGGAAGAGGAGCTGGCAAGGGTCGTGGAGGAAATCTCTTCCGTCGGGTCATAAATATTCCCTGTCGTTTTCCCGACATAGGTAAGACTGCCGTCTTTTTCGTAGCGGTAGAAATAACTGTATGTGACATATGTGTCATTTTCATTCTCAGAGGAAAAGAAAACAAAATCCAGTATCTCATCCGATTCGTCCAAATCATAGATAGCATAGTCTTCCATCCATGCATATTCTACGAAACGTTCTTTTAATTCGTCGCCTGCATCCTGCGCAAAATCCATGTCGTTAACGATAAAGTGGACGGTTGTTTCGCCCCCATCTTCCGATTCGGTATACACCGTAGAAAACTGGATGGAATCTTCCTGCCCGTCGCCGTTGACGTCGATAGCATAGGACTCCTCATGCCGCAGTTTCCGGGTCAGTCTGCCGGGATAGGCGAAAGCATCTTTTAAGCCCATGACGTCCAAATCACTATAGGGGATAACGAATTCTATCGTGCCCGCCGCGTAGGGACCCAGCGCATAGGGGTTGCTGAGAAAAACAAGACCGGACGTGGACAGATACCAGGAATCCTCGGCATACAGCACGGACTCAAGCTCCCCGTTATGAATAGACTCACCGCTAAATAACATACCCTGATAAGAGGCGGAAGCCGCAAGTTCCTGATTATAGGCAAGCGTGTCCGCATGGAAAGTATCAGCATTTTCGGCAAGCTCCAAGAAAGATAATTTCTCGCCGGTCTGCGTATTATAGTTGACTCCGGTAGTGCTTGTAAAACCGTGGGCGCCGCCGCTATAGGCATAATTCGTTATGATAAAAGAAATGACGTTACTGTCAGAACGGGCAGCCGTAAAATGTAATTCCGACGCGTAGGGCATAAAAGGATAGTCCCATTCCGGGTCTTCGCTGCGCGTCTCATAATCGTCTTTTGCATATTGCAGCTCATCATTGTCTGCAGCAGTGAGGAAAGCGGATACGATTTCCTGGATATCCGCATTGATTTTGGCAGCGCTATCCTCATGCCCGGTAATGGTAACAATGGGATATCCATAGCTCAAAGTATAGATACATGTTCCGTCTTCCGCATTCTCGCTGGATTCTTCCGTTTTCATTTCAATGGAGATGGTGAAAACTTCATCCTCGTTTTCTATATTGCCTTTATCCAAAACAGCATCTTCTTTTGCATCTTCCATTTGTGGCAATGCCGTCTGCGTGCCGCAGGAACAGCAGAAACAAGCTAGGATGGAAGATGCGATAACGGTACGGATTTTATTTCTTTTCATGAAGATACCCCTTCGTCTAGATTGTGAATTGTTTCAACAATTCGGAAAGATCGCCGGCTTTCTTTTGCAGGTTATCGGCAGCAGATTCCAAAGTAGTGATAGCATCCTGCTGGGAGGAAACGGTGCGGTGCACATTGGAAGAACCTGCGGCTGTCTGCTCAGATACGGAAGAGATGCTCTCGACCGCATTCAGCGTTGCATTTCTGGCCTGCTCCATATTTTCCACATTTTGTATAATGTGGGATAGGGAATCCATCAGAGAATGAATCTGCGTATCCATGTCGTGGAAAGATGACGCCGTCTGCTGCATTGCGCTTTCCTGCGAGGAAACGGTTTTCTCTGTTGCCTGTGCGATTTCTACGACTTCTTCCGTATTGTGGATGATATCGTCGATAATCTTCTGAATCTGACCTGCGGAAGATGCAGATTGATCCGCAAGTTCCCTAATTTGTGCGGCAACCACTGCGAAACCGCGTCCCGCTTCGCCGGCTCTTGCCGCCTCGATGGAAGCGTTTAAGGACAAAAGGTTCGTTTCCTGGGCAATATGGTTGATGCTCTCTACAATCTGTCCGATGGAACGGGATTTTTCCGACAATGTCTCAATCGCGGCGATAACGTTCTGCGTCATTTCAGAAGTCTGTTTCGCGCTCTGCGTCAGATTCTGCATGGAGGAGATGCCCTCTTCAATGGAAATGCCCGTAGCGTCGGTCAACGTACTGATTTCATTCGTATCGGCGGTTACGTCCCCGATTCTGCCAGACAAAGTATCCATCTGTGCCATACAGTCCGCCGAGTTTTCATCTAAGTTGGATACACCGGATTCAATTTCAAAGATGGCGTTCTGGATATCCCTGGACGTATCAATGAACGTCTGGGCGGAAGAAGATACCTGCCCGGCGGAATCCGTCAGCGCGTTACTTGCCGTCGTAACGTTGGTAATTAGATTTTTCATATTCACAATCATTGCGTTGACGCCTTCCGCCAGCAGCTTAAATTCGTCTTTTGCCTTGGAAGTGATGCTGGTCGTAAGATCTCCGCCCGAAACTTTTGTTAGCTGAGATAAAATGTGGTAAATGTTCTTATTAATATGTCCCGAAATAATCGTGCCCAATGCGGCTGCAACCAATACCGCAAAAATAACAACGATAATAGTAATGGACTGGATATCAGAAGCCTGTGCGATAATCGTCGCTTTGGGAATTAAGGCGCAAATCATCGCATTGTGTCCTGTTAAGGCAGAATACAGGAACAAATAAGTATCGCCCTGCCAGCTGACATATTCCATACCGCTTGTTTCCTCGGAAGCGATAGCAGTCTGATAGAAATCAGCTTCTGTAAAAATCGTGTCCGTCGTGGCGGAAGCGCCGTCTGGATAAAATTCCGTGCCGTCAAAGGTGATGAAGGCTGCATGTCCGCCTTCTCCCACATCGATGGAAGCGAGCGTATCAGCGACAACACTGCGGTTGATATCCACGAGCAGCATTGCCTTGGCGTTACTGAAACCGCGTACAAGGCGGAGCGAATATTTGGAAGAATCCGTTTCTAATATTTCATCTGCGCTGGACTGATTACCAAAAAGATAAAAATTGAATTTATCCGCCTTGGCAATCGCGCCTTCCGGCGTTTCCGTATAAGCTGTGTACAAACCTTCTGTTTTGCTTGCTGTGGAAGTAATGGAAGGCTGGTTGTCTGCAATCAGATAGATATTGGAAATAAGGGCGTCCGTATTGACTTTACCCTGCAGTTCCTTGGTATAGGTCTTATTCATATTGGTACGGGTCGTGGTGTCCGTATCATAAGTGCCTTTGAAATATTTCACCACTTCGTCTTCGTTCAGATAAGACTTATAAGAAGAACGGACGGTATCGAGCGCAAGCGTCAGATACTGATTCATCATGTTTACCGTCTGGGAAGCGGACGTCTCATAACTGGATATAATGCCGTCCGAGGCCTTCTGGTAAGAGATGACGCCAAGCGCAATGATACAAAGTACCGGAACCATGAAAGAGGCAATCAGCCTGACACGCAGCTGCTGGTATACCGGAACTTTTTTCTGGGATTTTTTGTTTTTTTCGCTCATATGGGAATCCTCCTGCTTTATCGTATAAATGCAAATTTTTCGCAATTTTTCGCCAATCTGCCATATATGTATTGAAAAATAACCCTGCTTTTGTCATTATAGCACAAATCAGTTGGATAGCATAGTAGGAGAAGAAAGAAAATTTTCACAAAAGGGAAAGGGAATCCTCATTGAGTAAAGCAGCAATTTGTGGTAGAATATGGGAAGCAAGTATCTGGGAAAGGGGCATGGTTATTGACATGAATTATCAGGAAGCATACAAAAAACTGGAAAAATACGGACAGCTTCACGTCTTAAAGTACTATGAGGAATTAAATCAGGAACAAAAGGAAACCTTATTGCAGCAGATAGAGGATACGGACATGGAAGTAGTCGCGCTATGCTCCCATAAAGAGGAACTGAAAGAGCGGGGCAGGATTACGCCGCTATCGGCGATGCAGCTTTCAGAGATAGAAACGAATAGGGAAGAATTTACGGCGACTGGCATAGAGGCGATAAAAGCCGGTAAAGTAGGAGCCGTCCTTCTGGCGGGCGGCATGGGCACCAGACTTGGTTCCGACGCCCCCAAAGGGGTATATAACATCGGTCTGACCAAAGAGGTTTACATTTTCCAGCGTCTGATTGAAAACCTTCTGGACGTGGTGCGGCAGACGGATACATGGATTCACTTGTTTGTCATGACAAGCGATAAGAACCATGAAATGACGACACGTTTTTTTGCAGAGAAAAATTATTTCGGATACCGCCCGGAGTATATCACATTTTTCATGCAGGATATGGCGCCGGCGACGGATTATGAGGGAAAAATCTATCTGGAAACAAAAGAGAAAATGTCTACGTCCCCCAACGGAAACGGCGGCTGGTTTTCTTCCATGATGAAGTGGGGCGTTGTGGATAAAATTCATGAGGCGGGGATTGAGTGGCTGAATGTGTTTGCGGTGGACAACGTGCTGCAAAGGATTGCAGACCCCTGTTTCGTGGGGGCTACGATTCAGAAAAACTGCGACGTCGGCGCGAAAGTCGTATGCAAAAACGCGCCGGATGAAAAGATAGGCGTTATCTGTTTAGAGGATGGCAGACCGTCCATCGTAGAGTATTATGAGCTGACGGACGAGCTGATGCACGCCCGGGATGAAAACGGGAACCCCGCCTATCGTTTCGGCGTGATTCTGAATTATCTGTTCCGGGAAAAAGCGTTGGAAGATATCTTATCGAGGAAACTTCCGCTGCATATCGTTGAGAAGAAGATTCCCTGTCTGGACGAGGATGGGAACCCGGTAAAACCGGAAGAGCCGAACGGCTATAAATATGAGCAGCTTGTACTGGATATGATTCATGAGCTGGATTCCTGTCTGCCCTATGAGGTTGAGAGAAATTATGAGTTTGCGCCGATTAAGAATAAGACAGGCGTGGATTCGGTGGAAAGTGCAAGGGCGTTATGTCTGGAAAACGGTATCGAATTGTAAGGTTTGAACTGTAACGTTTTAGTTAACATTTTGACAAGCTTGAATAACATTCCGCGCTTGATGGAAAGGGCAGGGTGAGAGTAAAGTATAGTTATCAAAGAAATCATTTCAAAAGTGACGAGGAGGCGTTCTTATGGCAATTTTAGTAACAGGCGGAGCCGGATATATCGGTTCCCACACAGTAGTGGAATTACAAAATGCGGGTTATGATGTAGTAGTAGTAGACAATTTATGCAACTCCAGCGAGAAATCATTACAAAGGGTGGAAAAGATTACCGGCAAGCCGGTTAAATTTTACCGCGCAGACATTCTGGACAGGGATGCGCTGGAAGAAGTATTCGGCAAAGAGCAGATTGATTCCTGTATCCACTTCGCAGGGCTGAAAGCCGTTGGGGAATCCGTGGCGAAACCTTGGGAGTATTATCAGAATAATATTGCGGGAACGCTGACCCTGGTAGACGTCATGAGAAAACACAATGTAAAGAACATCATTTTCTCATCTTCTGCAACTGTATACGGCGACCCCGCTATCATTCCGATTACGGAAGAATGCCCGAAAGGACAGTGCACGAATCCGTATGGATGGACCAAGTCCATGCTGGAGCAGATTCTTTCCGATATGCAGAAAGCGGATCCTGAATGGAACGTTATCCTGCTTCGTTATTTCAATCCGATTGGCGCCCACAAGAGCGGAACCATCGGCGAGAATCCGAATGGCATTCCCAACAATCTGATGCCTTACATTACCCAGGTAGCGGTTGGCAAGTTAAAAGAGCTGGGTGTATTCGGAAACGATTATGACACACCGGACGGCACAGGCGTCCGCGACTATATCCATGTAGTAGACTTGGCGGTTGGTCATGTGAAGGCATTGAAGAAGATAGAGGAAAAAGCGGGGCTTTGCATTTACAACCTTGGCACAGGCACAGGTTACAGCGTATTGGATATCGTCAGGAATTTTGAAGAGGCTACCGGCGTAAAGATTCCTTATGTCATCAAAGACAGACGTCCGGGCGATATCGCAACCTGCTACTCCAATGCAGAGAAAGCGAAAAGAGAGCTTGGCTGGGAAGCGCAGAACGGCATCAAAGAGATGTGCGCAGATTCCTGGAGATGGCAGAGTAATAACCCGAATGGGTATGAAGATTAAATAGGAAATAGAAAAAGGAGCTGTCCGCAGCTCCTTTTTATCCTATTAAGCCACATATAGATACATGAAAATGAAATGGCAGATGCTGCCGCCCATCACGAAGAGATGGAAAATTTCATGGGAACCGAAGTTCTGGTGTCTGCTGTTAAAAAGAGGCAGCTTCAGGGCGTAAATGACGCCCCCTGCGGTATAGATGATACCGCCCGCCAAAAGCCAGAGAAACGCGCTATGTGGCAGCGTATTCCAGAGTGTTCCAAACACGCCGAGACATACCCAGCCCATAGAGATATAGATAATAGAAGAAAACCATTTCGGGCAGGTAATCCATAATGCTTTGATAAGCATCCCCACGATGGCGATGCTCCAGACAACTACCAACAGCGTATATCCTAACTGTCCGCCTAATACAATCAGACAGACCGGTGTATAAGAACCGGCAATCAGGACGAAAATCATCATATGGTCAATTTTCTGAAAAATTTTTAAAAAGCGGTCTTTGACCACGACGCTGTGATAGAGCGTGCTGGCGCCGTAGAGGGCGACCATACTGATCATAAAAACCGTCATTGCTGCGAAAGTGAGCGCACTGTCGGAAACGGCTGCTTTTATCAAAAGCGGCGTAGAAGCAAAGACGGCAAGCATCATACCGATAAAGTGCGTAATCGCACTGCCGGGTTCACGAATTGTTATTTGCATAATCATCCTCCATTCTTACGAAACTTCTGTACGTTTTGTATTTTGCACAAATAAGTCTATTCATATTTCGACATGTAGTTTTTAAAACTATGTTATCCATATGGAAATACTACTACTTATCATATGCAAAGTCAAGGATGAAATGCATAAAAGAAAAAAATATTTTCAGGAATCTTCCTCTATGACGTGGATTTCCAGATAGTCGAAGTCGATTGTTTCTATGAAATTATCCTGGGTGAAGCGGGTTTTGTCATGCTTTTTAAAATCCTGGATATTAGCGTCTAACCAGATTGGTTTGCCTAAATCGAACTGATAGCAGACCTCGTCCAAAGCGCGGAAAACCTTGTGCGTCCTTGTGTCTTCCCCATCATCGCAGATTGTCGTATCTTTTAACATACGATTGTCCCGAAATTCTTTTGCCCATAAACGAAACATGAAAGTACCTCTCTTCTTGTAGTGTCTATGAACACTATACAAAGCATCCGCCGAAATGTAAATAATAGAATGTAGATTTTTTTAATCATATTAGAAAATTGCGTAAGCGATTTTCTTGTTGCCATAAAAAACCAGCCACATAAAAATAGACAATAAAAATAAAAAAAATATAAAAAATTTGTGGAATATATACATTTTCGGAGAAATGTGGTAAACTATAATCATAGTTAGCGGAAAAGACTTTTTCAGCTAAGAAAGCCGGCTGATGAGTTGGCACATAGCGGAATCAAACATGCATTACCGGGCATATTCATGATAGTATGAAAGGCGTGCCGATTGACATTCCGCAGGTTACATTTTACGGTCTCACATAAGAAAATACGCAGACAATGAATTATCATTGCAGACAAAAAAGCGTCAGGAAAAGGAGGGATGTGTAGGCAAAATAGTACAGACCGGAAGAAAGGTATGGTATTTATATGGATATTAGATCAGACAGAAACGATATCGACAGTTGGACAGAGGTTACGCTGATTTATAATTCTGCTTTGAAACAAATCTCGACGAAACTGGAAATATTGAATGATGAGTTTCAGCATGTGCATAGATATAATCCGATAGAACATATCAAGTCGCGTATTAAGACGCCGGAAAGTATTGTTAAAAAACTAAAAAGACATGGGCTTGAATCCACGATAGGAAATATGGTGAGGTATGTCAATGACATTGCGGGGATTCGTGTGATATGTTCTTTTACTTCTGATATTTATCAGATTGCGGAAATGATTAGTAATCAAAGCGATATTAATGTAATTTCGGTGAAGGATTATATAGTCAATCCGAAGCCAAGCGGATATAAAAGCTATCATATGTTAGTAACGGTGCCGGTTTATTTATCAGACCGGATTGAGCATACGAAAGTTGAGATACAGATACGGACGGTAGCGATGGATTTCTGGGCAAGCCTGGAGCACAAAATTCATTATAAATTTGAAGGGAATGCACCGGATCATATCAGGGAACAGCTAGTGGAATGTTCTAAAATTGTATCGAACCTGGATAACAGAATGTTGAATCTGAATAAGGAAATTCAGCAATTGGGAGGGGAATAGATATTCCCCTCTTCTTATGCACACGCCGACGCAGAGGAAGTTTGCCACTAACGTGGCGCGTCGGCGGCGCGGCGAGTAGGAGGAAAATATCCCCTACTCGATTGAATGCGGCTTATATTTATGCCCTATAAATGAGGAGTGCCCAGACGCCTTGCGACGTCCGGGCTATTATGAAAAAATTTATCTGTATGATTTCTAATTTAACTTGCTTTCGATAAATAAATTATATACATAAATTATGAATAGATTATGAACAGAATGTGAAATTATCGTTAATTATTATAAAAATGAAAAAAATGAACAGAAGAATTTGTATATTTTGCACAAAAACGACTGTTGATTTAGGAAATGACGACTTTTATTCCCGCGAGCAACGAGTCAAGTGGCTGCTTGCATCTCTTGGACATATTGACGACTGTCGCGAGGGTCAAATCCCCCGCATCTTGCTGCGAGGTATTTGACTTGCCATGCGCGCCGAAAAATGATAGAATGTACGCGTGAGGCGTGAGACAGGTTGAAAATATCAATGATTTGAGCAGGGAGTTTCGGATTGGAGGTAAAATGGATACATTCATGGATAAACTTACGCAGAGAAAGAACGCGCAGGAAATGATTCAGGCAAATACGGCTGCTGATACGGCGAAGATGGAAATGATGCAGCGGCAGATGGATGAATACGACAGTCTGCTTCAGGCGATGCGTAAGGTAAATTTAAAAACAGCAGAAAATATGGATTTGATGCAGAAAGCAGCGCAGGAAAGCATTCAGAAAATCCAGGCGATTCAGGAAAACGACGAAGCCCAGGCGAAGAGGGACAGCCTTTTAGAAGAAATCAAGAAGCAGATGGAAGCCCTTTCCCTGACAATGGATACCCAGAAAAAAGAGATGGCAGAGATTCCGTCCCTGCTGGCAAAGAGGATAGAGGAGTTTTCTGCAGAGACCGGGAAACAGGTGGAAAAGTTTGCGGCGCTTTCTGCGGAAACCAGAAAACAGGCGGAAGCGCTTTTGGCGGAAACCAGAAAACAGTCAGAGGAATCTTCCGCTGAAACGAGGAAGCAGGCAGAGGGGCTTTTGGCCGAGACCAGAAAACAGATAGAGGAATTTTCGGCGGAGTCGAAGAAGCAGATGGAAGAGGCTTTTGCCAAGTCCGACGATTTCCTGCATAAAGAGAATGTAAAAGTGTATCGGAACGTACAGGCCGCCATGACGGAAGAACTGAATAAGCAGACGGAGCTGATCGTCGGAAAGCAGACGGAAAGCGCGGGAAAACAGAAGGCGCTTTTGCCGGTTTCCATTATCACACTTTTATTGGTTCTTGCCGATTTGTTTTTGCGTTTATTTAACATCGTAATTAAGTTATAAAATCTGGCGCCTTATGGGGCAAATGCCGTAGGCTGAGGAAGGAGTATCATTTTTATGGGCAAAATAAAATTCAAACCGGGAAATATGCTTTATCCGCTGCCGGCGGTGCTTGTCAGTGTGGCGGATAAAAAAGGAAACAGCAATCTTTTGACAATCGCCTGGGCGGGCACTATCTGTTCCGACCCGCCGATGGTATCCATATCCGTGCGCCCGGAGAGGCACTCTTATCATATGATAGAAGAGACGGGTGAATTTGTAGTGAATCTGACAACCGAGGAGCTTAGTTTTGCCACAGACTATTGCGGCGTGAAAAGCGGTAAGGATGTGGATAAATGGAAGGAAACCGGACTGACTCCGATACCGGGCGGGATGGTAAACGTACCGATGGTGAAGGAAAGCCCTGTCAACTTAGAGTGCAGGGTGACGGAAAAAAAGGAGCTTGGTTCACATCACATGTTTCTGGCGGAAGTGGTGGCAGTGCATGTGGATGAAAAGTATATGGATGAAGAAGGAAAATTCCATTTAAACGATGCAAAGCCGCTTGTTTATTCTCACGGAAGATATCTTTCTACCGGGGAAGAAATCGGCTTCTTCGGTTATAGCGTGCAAAAGCGTAAATAGACTGGAAGCATTTGTTAATCTTCGGACTTATGCCGGAGCAGACTGCCGCGGACGACGGCGTCTGCTCCGTATTTTTGCCGGATGGCGTCTAACGCTTTTTCTAACTGCGCTTCTTTTCCCGCCGAAATATGCGGGGCGGAAGCGGTATCTTTGGCGCCGGGCATATCGAATAGGTTAAGCTGTATGGGTTCTTTTGCCGAGAGCAGTTTAGAGGAGCGGACGCCAAGCAGTCGTATCGGCTGGCCGTCCCAGAGCTCGTCGAACAGGGCGCAGGCGGTGCGGTAAATGGTATCGCTGCCGGAGGTCGGACTGCGCAGAGTCGTCTGATGGGACGCCTTTTTAAAAGTGCTGTATTTGATTTCGATACTAATCATTTCCGCCAGCTGTCCGGCGCTGCGGAGTCTGCCGGCAACGGATTCTGATAATTCCAAAAGGACATGCTGTGCCTCTTTTTTGTCCGTAACGTCTTTATGCAGTGTCACGGAATTGCCGATTCCTTTTGCGGCAGCTTGGGTCGTTTCTACGACGGACTCGTCGATTCCGTTGGCATATTCCCAGAGCAGTTTTCCGTGGCTTTTTAAATGGGAGGTCAGGACGGATACATTTGCCATGGCCAAATCGCCGATAGTCAGGATTCCTAGTTTCTGCAAAGTTTCCACGCTGGATTTGCCGCACATGAACAGGGAAGAAACCGGAAGATTCCACATTTTATCCCGGATTTCATGGGCATAGAGGGTGTGCGTTTTGTCCGGTTTCTGGAAATCGGACGCCATTTTTGCCAGCACTTTGCGATCAGAAATGCCGACGTTTACTGTAAATCCAAGTTTTTCTAAGACCTGCGCGCGGATAGTGTCGGCGGCGGCGATGGGCGAAGGAAAGAAGCCGGCGATAGAAGTATAGTCCATGTAGCATTCGTCCACGCTGACCTGTTCCAAATCGGGGCAGATATCGGATAAAAGCTGTATCAGTTCAAGGCTCTTCTCATGGTATAAATGATGGTCGGGTTTTTCGATACGCAGATTCGGACATTTGCGCATGGCGTTGACGATAGGCTCCCCGGTGGTAATGCCGTAAGCCTTTGCTGGAAGGGATTTCGCCAGTACTACGCCGTGGCGTTTCGCCATATCGCCGCCGATGATGGCGGGAATCATGCGAAGGTCTGTCGTATCGCCGTGCTGCAGCCTGTCCAGTGCGCTCCAGCTAAGGTAGGCGGAATTGACGTCGATGTGAAAAATGATTTTGTCCATACTGTCTGGGGCTCCTTTCTGGGGCGGCGGTTCTTTAACTTTATAATAAGAAATTTCTTTATTTGTCCCAATTTTATTATGATGATTAGTTTTATAAGAATTATAACATATCTTCCTTTATTTATTAAGGAAATCCATAGGGAATGCACGGAAAGCAATTTTCAGTCAGCAATTTAGGTATTGAGCAGATTCATACTGAGCTGGCAGGGCAGATAAGAATCCCTTGAAGGCACGCTTGCGCTCC
>JAMPHJ010000030.1 GCA_023663465.1 Muribaculaceae bacterium
TTTGCAATTTCTATACTTTTATATATGTTGCTCTTTATCCTGGCATTAGGAGTAGAAGTAATGATACATTTTTCAGATTTATCGGCAACATTTATTTTGAAATCCTTAAAAGAGTATTTCTTAAATGGTTTAGGTGTATTCCTTGTCGTTTCACCTATTATTGCTTGGGTATCTTATATGAAAAAGGGATATTGGCTTGCATTGATATTTACTGAAATTTATTCTTTTACCGGACTATTTGCAAGTATGTCAAGTACCCTAAGAGTTTATTATCCTATTACAGCTGTATTTAATTTTTCCGGTCATTATAAGGGAAATGTAGTAGTAAGTGCATTGATTTTATTATTATGTGGCGGTCTTGCTTGTTTGCTTTTGATATTTCTCAAGTACATCAAAAAAGACTGAAAATATTTTTTCAATCATATAAATAAAATTTTACAGGTTACGGAAAGGGCAAGGTTATTGTGATGAGTGAATATGTAATTGAAACGAAGCAACTGACGAAAACTTATGGGGAACAGACCGTTGTTAATGCGGTTAATATTCATGTGAAAGAAGGACGGATATACGGATTGCTGGGGCGTAATGGAGCTGGTAAAACGACCATCATGAAAATGATTTTAGGATTGACCCCTATTACTTCCGGTGCAGTAGATGTCTTCAATCAAAATATCAAAGGGCAGGAAAAACGGATTTATCCACGCATTGGAGCAATTATTGAAACACCCGGTTTTTATCCCAATCTGACGGGAACGGAAAATCTGGAAATTTTTGCAAAGCTGCGTGGAACTACCGCACCAGACGCAGTAAAAAATGCTTTGGATATTGTCGGTCTGCCCTATAAGGACAAAAAACTGTTTGCCAAATACTCCCTTGGAATGAAACAACGGCTTGGAATTGCGAATGCCATTCTGCATGACCCGGAGCTGCTGATTTTGGACGAGCCTACAAACGGACTTGACCCTATCGGGATTGCAGAAGTAAGAAACTTTATGAAAGAATTAAGTACCGGACATGGTAAAACAATTCTCATTTCCAGCCATATTCTGTCCGAGATTGCATTACTGGCTGATGATGTCGGTATTATTGACTACGGTGTCTTGTTGGAAGAAAACAGTATGGAGGAGCTAAAAAAGAAGAACAGTAAATATATTCTTTTGCAGATTTCCGACGTCCCCAAGGCATCTCTTGTTTTAGAAAGACAATTCGGGATTATGGATTATTCCGTGCAGGATGACTTATCTTTACGGATTTACGATACATCGCTTGATATGGCTGCTGTCAATAAAGCGCTTGTAATGCAGGACGTAGCTGTTATCAGCTCTCAGTTATGCAATGATACTTTAGAGGACTATTTTAAAAGGATTACAGGGGGAAACGGCATTGCTTGAATTAGTAGGTGGAAACAATTATGGATGATACTAGTGGTGGCTAAAAATTCAGAAAAAGTAAAGGCTTTTTGGTGTGAAAAATACAACTTCTATTTTTGTATTTTATGATGTATACTAAATCCATAGTGGAAGAAAGAAGTAATGAGGTGTGAAAAGATGGAAAATGTACAGGATATAATACTTGAATTTGCAAGACTTACAAAAGAGATACTTGGAAACCGCTTGACCAAAATTATATTGTATGGTTCTTTTGCAAGGGGTGATTATACGGAAAATTCAGATATTGATATTATGATTTTGACAACGTTTTCAGACAAAGAGATTGAAAACGTTGAAACAGAAATATTTGATTTGGCTTTTGAGTTTCAAATGAAATATTCTGTGGATATAAGTGTTGTCCTAAAAAATGAGAAACAATTTAGTTATTGGCTTGGTGTATTGCCGTTTTACGATAATGTACAAAGAGAGGGTATTGTGGTTCATGGATGATAGGCAGATAGAATTATGTAAATACCGTATTCAGGAAGCAGAGGATTCTTTAACAGTTGCTAAAAACTGTTTGAAAGATAATTTTTATAAGGATACAATTAATCGTTCTTATTATGCAGTGTTTTATGCAGTAAAAGCGATACTTTCGTTAGGAACGGTTGATTTTAAACGCCATAAAGATGTGGGCAGAAGAACAAGTAGAAACTGCGTTCATAGTGATAAGTGCAGTAAAGGACTATTTGAATCAGTATAATATAGAGTGAACGAAATCTATAGTGGAAGATAGAAGTTTAAGTATGATTGTAGTACTATGTAACGGTATAGGTTAAAATCTATCTGACTGATATTTTTTATCTGTACAAATTGGAGAACATTATGAAGAAAATAAAATTACTATTCATACTGATATGTGTAAGCATATTAACTGCTTGTCAAACAGTGGATAATGATACGTCAGAAGTGGCAGCCGATGAGGACAGTCGAGCGGATTATATGGTGGAAATTCCGGAAGAATTGGAAAATTCAACAGGAAATGTTCAAGATACTTCTGCGGCTAATGGAACAAGTGAGAGCATTGCTCCTGCAAAAGAACAGGTGCTTGCTGCGAGAGAAACTGTTTTAGACGGTATGACCGCAGAACAAATTGAAAGATTAACAGAAAATATAAAAGTTGCAAATATTCAAATGGAGCAAGCATATTTGTATGACAATATTTTCGGAAAACTGGAAGATAAGAATAGTCTGTATTGGAATTATTTCGACCAAAAAGGTGATATTCAGATTGATTGGACTTACGACGGAAATGATATCGAAAGAAAAGAAACAGAGGAAAGAGAAAACCTTACAACAGATGAATTTTATGAAAAGTATGGAACTCCTGTTATTGTATACAATAGGTTTGATGCTGATAATTTTATTGATTTGATTGCGGAAATGCAGGAAAGCGTACAAAGCGAGGATTTAAGGGAAGATTTGCAGAATCTCATTGATGAAACAGCTTTGGCAAAAGATACACATGACATGGAACATGTCAACAATATTTATAGAATTTTGCATGATATGGATTATTATTTGTTAAGATATGGGCTTGAGGATGTGGGCATTTATGTGAAAGATACTTCAATACTCTCAAAATATTATGGTGTGCTTACTGTCTATCAGCAGAAGGAAAGATACGGCTAAGTTTCATGATGCAAGAGTTATACGATAATCATACGATGGTAAAGCCCGACTGTAACGATTGCAAAGGCTGTGACAGTTGCTGTAGGCAAATGGGGGACTCGAAGAAAGGCAATTTGGGATTACCGATTATTCCGTACAGAATGACTTATCTTTACGGATTTATGATACATCGCATGAAAAACATAATTCTTGATTTTGACAGAGTGACATGGTATTATGATTATGCAAAAAGCATAAAAAATGCAGAGTGGTAAAGATAGTTACAGGGAGGAAAATTTTGACAGAAAATTTTGGACAAAAGAAAAGAAACAGACCGATTAAGATAACAGATATCGCTATTTCTAAAGTGCCTAAAATGGAATTGTCAGGATTTTCAGAGGAAGAAAATATATTTATGCAAAAGCTGCATAGGAAGCTTCTTTCTATATCAAAGGAAAAGAATAATTCAAAAGAAGTAGGAATTTTGATTGATATAATAAATTGGGATACATGGATTATTCTGGGGGAAGCTAATGAAATAGAAACAAAAAACAATCCGGGTGCTTATAAGGCTATGAAAGAATCAAGAAAAAATACGATGATGTTTATGCATAATCATCCCAGCACAGGGACATTTTCAGGTACAGATTTTAAAACATTTTGTTTAAATGATTCCTTGTATATAATGACAGTGGTAGGAAATGATGGAAATGTAAGAACATTGACAAAATTAAATGGATTTGATAGTGGAATGGCTCTAGTCTATTATAGTAATCTGGCAACTCAAAAGTACAAAGATTATAAAAATAATGGAACGATGGCAATGCAGGAATTATTGAAAAATGGTGATAAAATTAAAATAAAATATGAGATTGGAGGCAGATGATTATGCGGGCAAATCCTATTAATGTGAATAGTATTTATGAAAATATAAAAGTGCCCATACGATCACATATAACGGACGGGCAAGAGCCTATTACAGAAGATGAGCTGGAAAGAAGAAGGATAGTTGCAGAAGAGTTGGAAACCTTTGGCATAAGCATATCAAAGTTTGATGTAGAAGAAGATGGGCATGAAGATAAAGATATTTTGCAGGCTATTATTCTTGCTAATCAGGGAAAACAGATTCCAGAAGAATTAAGAAAGAGACTTCTTGGTAAAAAGGAATTAAAGCAGAAGGAAGGATACGCTAAGAATAAATAAAAATGAAATCTAAGATGCCCGAACAGGCCAGGGCATTTTTAATCAGGACTATCGGCTTAATCGGTAGTCCTGATTTTCAGAAAAAATACTTCACAAAGAAAAGGATACCGTCATGGTACAAAATTTATACGATCATCATACGATGGTAAAGCTTGGCTGTAACGACTGTAAAGGCTGCGACAGTTGCTGTAGGCAAATGGGGGACTCGATTGTCTTAGACCCCTATGATATCTGGCAGTTGGAAAACAATCTGCATTGCAATTTTGCAAAGCTGATGCAGGATTTTGTAGAGCTTCATGTTGTAAACGGTCTGATTTTACCAAATATGAAGATGCAGGGTCCTACGGAATGCTGCAGTTTTTTAAAAGAAGATGGAAGATGCGCGATTCATGCTTTTCGACCGGGGCTTTGCAGGCTGTTTCCACTTGGCAGGAATTATGAGGGGGGAACATTGCGATATTTTCTATTGCAGGATGCCTGTCCCCATACGGGTAATGCCAAAATCAAAATCAAGAAATGGCTGGATGTGCTAAATTATGGAAAATATGAGGAATTTCTGATAAAGTGGCACGATCTTCGTAAAAAACTGCAGCTTGAAATTGTCAAAGAAAATGCCGAGGAAACTACGGGAGCAGAAAAAACGCAGGATTCTTTAGAGCATCTCAAAGAAATCAATCTGCGTATGTTACATATTTTCTATGAGAAGCCTTATGAGCCGGAAGATTTTTACGGACAATTCGCAGAACGGATGAAGGAGTGGGATAAATTATGAAGAAAAGCAGATATTTTATGACAGCAATGCTATGCCTTTCGCTGACGGCATGTGCAAATGCAGCGGAAACGGAAAGCAACATAGCAGACACAGGTGAAGTCACAACGGACACATTGACCGCAGATGAAACAGCAACAGGCGAATCAGACGTAGATGGAACAGCAACGGACACATCAAACACAGGGGAAACGACCACTGATGCATCTTGGCAGACGACAAATTCAGAGACAGATATGGAAGAATCCGATACATCGCAACAAGACCCCGATACGAACGCTACAGACGCAACGCAGCAAGAAGCAGATACACCACAGTCAGAAAGCCCTTACTATCTTATAGAAAATCCCAGCCAGGAGTATTATCTGACAGAAAGTCTTATCCCGGAAGCGGAATATACCGTGTCATTAGAGCAGTTGACCCAGGAAAGCAATGAGATTATTGATACGGAAGAATGGTTTTCGGATAATGAGCTTGCGCGGGTTAATTCTACTTATATAGAAGATGATACTTACAGCTATATTTTATCGGGGGATAATGGTTTTTATGCTTATCTGCTGGATATCTACCGAAAGGAGGATGGCGCCTATTTAGGGCAATTGGATTTTTCAGACTACCGCTATACGGATAACATCAAAAAGGGGGATGAAGATTTCGTAGAGCAGAAAATCTGGTGGGTACAGTCGGTAGACAATGTTTTGTATGTGGCAATCGGGCACTATACTTATACGGAGTCCTGTCCGCATACGGGATATCTTGTAGCGATTGATTTAGAGGATATGCACGTTATCTGGAAAAGCGAACCCTGCGTTACGAATGGACAGACTTTTGAGATTATCCGGGATACGATAGTATGCGGTTATGGTTTTACGAGCGAACCGGATTATCTGAATCTGGTAAACAGGCTGGACGGAAGCGTTATCGAAAAGATTCCGATTAAGTCTATGGCGGATTATATAATCCGTAAAGGCGATGTCTTATATGTCAGGACTTATAATACGAATTATACGTTTCGGATATCAGAGGCTGTTTCGTGTAATTAATTAGTTTGGAACCTGTGATTGAATGGATAAAATAGGAAAGCGCTGGAAAGAATGAAGAATTATAGGTAATTGCGAAATTAGGCTATTGCTGCCGCTCGTTGTGCAGAATATACAATCCAACGCAGGTCCGCTCTTGCTACGGTTCAAACGCATCGGTACTAAGTTCAAAAGCCGCGAGGCGTCTTTTTCACTAAGTACCGGCGTTTTCACAGTACCTGCTTTTGGATTGTATATTCTGCACAACTACACATTGTTAAATTTGAATTTCGCAATTGCCTAGAATAATTATGATATGAGGAGACCTGTCATGAAACAAAGCGAACATAAAAACAAAGCAAGCGTAACTATCGCAAACGCAATTAGAACAAGCACAATTAAAACGGGCGTTATTAAAACGAATGTTATCAAAACAAGTGTTATGATATCCATGATAATATTCCTATGCATGATATTGTGTACGGCATGTCAAGGGTCAGGGAGCAGTGAAGATGCGGCGGATAGTGCGCTCCAAGGGGATTTGCAGGATATTATGGCGGATATTTATGCGGGTGTTGATTTAGATGCAGAGACCAAAGAAGTCATGCAGGAGTATTATATTACGGATACGCTGACAGCGGATAATCAACAGGCGCTTTTAGGGACGGACAGCGTTTCTTATATGGAAGGGGTTTATTCCGTGCCGATGAATTCTTCGATTGCCTATCAATGCGTATTGCTTCGCGTCGAGGAAGACGAGGTAGAAAATGTCAAATCGCTTCTAAAGGAAAACGCCGACGTCAATAAATGGGTATGCGTCAGCGCCGAAACGGTTTTGGTGGAAAACAGGGGAAATGTGATTTTATTCATTATGAGCAATAAAGATGCCGCCTATGCCGTCAGCGAATCTTTTCAGGCTATAGAGAATTAACTTCTTTTAGTTTTCTGGGAAAAGAGGTCAAATCCTACAATATTAGTAGGATTTGACCTCTTTCCATAATTCGTTATAAAGCGTATCGCCGTCTTCACCGAGATAGATATAGCTTTCCAGATTGTCATACTGGGAAAGATCTGGAAACGCAATCGGGGAATTTCTAATTTCATCATCTTCAATGAGCGCCCTGGCCGCTTCGTTTGGCGTAGAGTAGGTGATGTATTCAAAATTTTTCAGGGCAATGTCTTCGCGGCACATAAAGTCGATGAATTTCTCAGCATTTTCCTTATTCGGCGCATTTTTTAAAATGACCCAGGAATCAATCCAGACGTTGGTGCCTTCTTCCGGGATTACATATACCAAATCGGGGTTTTCATACTGGGTATAAATCGCTTCGCCGGAATAGATGACGCCGATTGCCGCTTCGTTGCCAATCATTTTATCCCGTACCTGGTCCACGACATAAGCCTGAACGATGGGTTTCTGGGCAATCAGGGCGTCTTTGACGATTTGAAGCTCTTCCACATCGAGCGTATTCATGGAGTAACCGTACATTTTTTCTGCCACCATGAAAGCGTCCCTGACGGAATCCTGCATCAGGATTTCATCTTTGTATTTTTCATCCCAGAGCTGTGCCCAGCGTGTAATCGGTTCGTCTACCATCGTCTGATTGTAGAGAATGCCTACGGTTCCCCAGCAGTAGGGAATCGAGTATTTGTTTTCAGCATCAAAAGCTTTCGCCTGTTCCCAATACTGTTTGCCAATATTGGCCTTGGCGTTTGGGATATGCGTATAATCCAGTTCCGCCAGTAAATCATTCTCAATCATCTTATGAATCATATAGTCGGAAGGGCAGATAACATCATATTCTGCGGCGCCGGCTTCTACTTTGGGATACATGGTTTCATTGGTCTCAAATTCATCATAAATGACCTGAATGCCGGTTTCCTCTTCAAACATGGCAATCGTATCGGGATCGATATATTCTCCCCAGTTGTAGACGATTACTTTTTCTCCATCCTGATTTCCGCAGCCTCCGATAAATGCCATGAAAAAGACCGCCAGGCTTATCATCCATAGTTTCCGCATTGCATCAGCTCCTTTTTTCTTCCTTATTGGGCGCCACATTGATTAAAATAAGCAATAGAAGCACCGTCACGAATATGAGAGTGGAAAGGGCGTACATTTCCGGCTTGATTCCCTTTTTTACTTCCGTATAGATTTTCGTGGACAGCGTATCAATCCCGGCGCCTTTCGTAAAATGGGTAATGATAAAATCGTCTAACGACATCGTAAACGCCATCAGAAAACCGGATGCGATACCGGGCATCAAATCCGGCAGCATGACTTTCATAAACGCGGTAACATGGGACGCTCCCAAGTCCAGCGCCGCTTCGTAAACGCTGGGGTTTAGCTGTTTCATTTTCGGCATGATGCATAAAATAACATATGGTATGTTAAATGTAATATGGGATAATAAAATCGTCCCAAACCCGAATCGCAGTCCCAGACTGATAAAAAGCAGCATCAGGGAAATGCCGGTGACAATATCCGCATTCAGCATGGGGATATTGGTAATTCCCATGAGGACTGCCCGCGTCCTGCGTTTCATCTTATCCATTGCCAGACAGGATATCGTGCCGATAAAAGTGGCAACAAGCGCGGAAAGCAGCGCAATGGATAATGTGGTGCCAAGCGCGCTTAAAATAACGTCGTCTTCTAAAAGAGAAGCGTACCATTTCAGGGTAAAGCCGCCCCATTTAGAGCGCGTCTTGCTGGCATTAAAGGAAAGCACGATTAAAGTGCCGATAGGGGCGTAAAGAAAGAGAAAAATAAGTGATACATAAATTTTTTGCAGAGTTTTCATCAGCCGCCTCCTTATCCTTCTTTATCAAAGATTGCGGTAAAAATCATATTGATAATGATAAAAATCATCAGTACAATGGACAAGCCGCTGCCAAGGCGCCAGTTGCTCGCCTGGGTAAATTCCTGCTCAATGACGTTTCCGATGAGTAGAACCTTGCTTCCGCCAAGCAAAGTACTGATAACGAAAGTCGTCAACGCCGGAACGAATACCATCGTAACGCCGCTGATGATGCCAGGTACGCTAAGCGGCAGTATGACGCGGAAAAAGGTCTGTATCTTATTTGCTCCCAAGTCCTTTGCCGCATCGATGACGTTTTCATCTATTTTGGCAAGGGCGTTATAAAGCGGCAGTACCATGAAGGGCAGGAAATTGTATACCATACCAAGTACGATGGCATAGGAAGTATTGATAATTTTCAGTGTGGGCAGTCCCAGAAAGGATAACACCCCATTGATAACACCTGTTTTTTCTAGCAGGGTCTGCCAGGCAAGGGTGCGTAACAGGAAATTCATCCACATGGGCAGGATGAAAATCAGGATAATGAAGCTGTAGCGGCTGCCCTTCATATTCGTAAGAATCATGGCGAGCGGATAAGCAAGGATAAAGCACAGCACAGTGCTTATCAAGGATAACAGAAGAGAGCGCCAGAATGCCCTTGCGTGTCCAATCGAAGCAATTGCCAGGATATTATCCAGGGTAAAAGCCCCCGTCTTATCCGTGACGCCATAATAAATAATCATACAAAGTGGTATGAGGATAAAAAGCGCAGACCAGAAAACATAGGGTGCTGCAAGGATATCCCGTCTGAAATTCGGGTGTTTATGTAATAAGGTATTTACTTTAGAGTTCAAGCGCCACCGCCTCCTCATCTTCCGATTCCGGTTTGTTCATAATCTGGATGTTAAAAGGGTCTACTTTGATACCAACCTGTTTGCCCACAGGATAAAGTGTTGTAGAATGCACAAGCCATTCAAAACCATTTGCCATGACTTCCATTTCATAATGGACGCCTTTGAAAATCAAATGGGTCACGACGCCCCTAATAATACCATTCTCCGGTTCGACTAATTCCACATCTTCCGGGCGGATTACGACGTCCACGGGCTTGTGTGTGCCAAAACCGGTATCGACGCAGGCAAATCTGGCGCCTAAGATTTCCACCAGCTTATCCTCAATCATCGTAGCGCCGATAATATTGCTGTCGCCGATGAAATCTGCAACAAAGGCATTTTCCGGTTCGTTGTAGATGGATTCGGGCGTGCCTATCTGCTGGATATAGCCCTGATTCATGACGACAACCGTATCAGACATGGTCAGCGCCTCTTCCTGGTCATGGGTAACGTAGACGAAGGTAATGCCCAGCTCGTTTTTCATACGGATTAGCTCATATTGCATTTCCTGACGCAGTTTTAAATCCAGCGCCGCCAGCGGTTCGTCCAGTAAAAGGACTTTCGGCTCATTGACAATCGCCCTGGCGATGGCGATACGCTGTTGCTGTCCGCCGCTTAAAGAATCCGGGCTGCGGTTCTCATAGCCTTCCAGATTGACCAGTTTCAGGGCATATTTTATTTTATCCTCAATATAGCTTTTCGGTTTATTCTTGATTTTTAACCCAAAGGCAATATTCTCAGCGATGGTCATATGCGTAAACAGGGCGTATTTCTGAAATACGGTATTTAACTGCCTCTTATTGGGCGCTACATTGGTGATATCCTGCCCATCAAACAGAACTTTTCCCATATCGGGATTGACAAAGCCGCCAAGAATACGCAGCGTCGTCGTTTTTCCACAGCCGCTGGGTCCAAGCAGCGTGACAAATTCATTCTCGTGGATATCTAAGTTTAAGTCGTCTAAAACCATCTGTCCGTCAAAAGATTTAGAAATTTGTTCCAGTTTGATTAACTCTTTTAGCATGAAAAATCCCTCCTAAAAGTTGGGCGGTGTGCTGACCCATAGAAATACGGCGCCTGTTTTTTCCCCCGCCTTGATATAATGGTTGGAATCCGGTCTGAAATAAAAAGATTCCCCTTTTTTTGCTTTTAATAATCTGCTCCCGATCATAATATAAATGGTTCCCGATAATACATACCCAAATTCTTCCCCTTCATGGGGAATATCGGGATAGGTAGACCCTCCCGCCTTTAAAGTGACCCGTATGGGTTCCATCATATTTTTCTGGGCGTTTGGAATAATCCATTCTATCGTATTGTGCAGCTCTTTATCCTGTTTCTCGAAATAATCCGCCTCGCCAAACACAATCTGTTCATCCGTTTCGTCCGTAAAAAAATTTTTTAAATCCGTTCCAAGACATTGCAGAATATCGACCAGGGTAGCGATAGAAGGCGACGTCAAATCATTTTCCAACTGACTGATAAAACCCTTGGATAATTCACAGCGGTCCGCCAGTTCTTCCTGGGTCAGTCCCTTTTTATTCCGCAATTCTTTTATTTTGTTTCCGATTTCTATTTTGCCGGCTGTATCCATGCATAAATTCCTTTCCACTTATTTCTGATAGTATCAGGTTGTCTGTCCTCAATCTGCCAAACCGCGGAAAACAGCGGTTTTTCCTATGAATCATAATTCAGTGATAATAAACTTAAAGTTTAATGATACTAAACAAACATTGATACTCATTATACATAGATAGCTCAGAATGTCAATACAGGATTTGAAAATATTATGAAAATCTGCGGGGAAACTTTGCAAAGGCTAATTTGCCTTGCAAAGAGAGTCTTTCAAAGAGAGAGAAAAATACCTTGCTAGTAACAAAGTGAAAGAGTATACTTACAAAGAATATATTTGCAAATTAAGAAAAGAGGTATTATCGAAATGATAAGTAAAGATAGTAAATGGATTGTGTGCATGTTTTTTATGTCAGTGATTATTTATGGAATGATTGTTTCAAATTTCACTTCTACGGTACATATTGATGTAGATGAGGAATTATATATGGCTTTAGCAAGATCTTTCCACTACAGCGGAAAATTTGAATGGGGGGGGGCATTTGGTAGATTATAATTGTGTATTATACTCCATGTTGATTTCCCTTGCTTATTTTTTCTATACGCCGCAGAATATTCTATTTCTTATGAGAATGATAAACGTTATTAGCATGTCTTCGGCAATCTTCCCTATTTATTTTCTGGCAAAAGATGTTTTAAAAGAGCGTAAACAAGCTATTTTGTTAAGTGGCTTCCTGATGATAATGCCCTATATGTTTGACTGTGCATATATGATGCAGGAAGTATTGAGTTATCCGTTATTTTTATGGACCCTATACTTTTTATACTGCGTCTATGGAAAAGAAAACCAGAAGAAAAGTGTCTTATTACTTGTTGTCGCATCTATATTTTCAGTATTATGTGTATTCACCAAAACCTACCTGTTTTTTATCCCCATCACACTGAACGTATGTTCGCTATATGATATCGTAAAGACGAGAAACAAGAAAAAATATATAATGGACATTATGATTTATGATATGGTATATCTTTGCGCTTTTATAGGTATGTATTTTGCAATTTATGCGATAAATGGATTCGAGAAGGGAAGTAATCACTATACGAATCAGTTTTCCCGTTTGTTTCCAATTAGTATCAATACGATTATTTATGGCATGATAGGTTGTATTGTTTATACTGCATTCTTTATGGTTAATACCGGTATTTTCCCAATGGGAATCATTTTTCAGGAATGGAAATCGAAAAATAGAAGCTGGCTGCTTAGGTTTTTATTGATATCTGTTGCCTTTATGATTTTTGAAATCGTTTTTATGATTTTTCTGACAGAAGATGGCGTAGGTACTTTGCCTCATAAATTTTTATTCCGTTATTTTCAAATTTTTGTACCGCCTATTCTTATCTTATTTATAAAATATAAAGAAAACAAAGGATTCTTTACCTCTTATGGAATACAGGCGTTTATGGGAGGCAGTTTATGTGTGGCAGCATTCTATTTCCTTTGTATGCAGGGAAAAACCAGAGAAGCCATTATGGATGGACATCTCTTTTTATTTATCGAAAACTTGACTAACTATATTGTTCCGTATATTGATGTGGCATTTATGTTGCTGCTGCTGATATTTTTGATATGGATTTTACGGTTATACCGGAAAAAGGAAAATATGCCGGTCATGCAGCATCTGATAAGAATAGGAATCATCACAATGGCTTTTTTCTGGCTCATTGAAACCGTTCAATTACCTTACTATACAAATGTCATAGCCGGTGGGAAACAATTAGAAAACGACAGTATTAAAATAGCGCAATATTTGAATCAGGAAGAATATGAATATATTTATTATGTGGATGATTCTTCAAAGAATACAAACCGCTACACAAGGAATTTTTATGGGTATATTATCCAGCCATATCAGGTAATTGCAGAAGAAAATATAGACGAGTATCTGGATGGGCAGGAAATGAAACAAAAAACAGCTTTTTTATTTCCGGCGGATTTGAAAATAGAAAATGAGCAATTGACAGAAGTATTTTTAGATACAGAAAGGTTAAGGTTATGGATTCCATTTCAATCAAAATTAGAAAAATGATAGGGTTATTGAAAAATAAAAGCATTCTATTTTATATAGTGTTTGTAATATTGTTAATTTTAGTGCTGGCTAATAAAAAGAATCTGCATGAAGATGAAGTATTTACCTATGGATTGGCTAACAGCCAGGGTATGTGGCAGATGTCGCCAACAGATGGGAAAGTTTATTCCCCGTCTGAAACCGCATGGTTAGAATACGTTACTGCATGCAATGGCATAGATTTAAAAATGGTGTGGAAGAACCAGGCCGCAGACGTTCATCCGCCGTTATACTATGTGTTGGTCCATATCATCTGTTCCTTCTTTCCGGGAAAATTCAGTATATGGTATGCCGGTGTTATCAATATTGTTTTTGCGCTTATCGCGCTCTGGGCGGTACGGCGTTTATTATATGAATTAACCCAAAATAATAATGTCATGACATTAGGCTCTATATTCTTTATCTTTTCAGCAGGGATTCTTTCAGAAATATCCTTTTTGAGAATGTATATCATGTCTATGGCTGAGGTTGGGCTAATTACTTTATTGTTTTTCCATGCAAAAGAAAAAGGGCATAGTTGGAAATTTTATATTTCCTTGATAGCAATCTCTGTATCGGGAGCGTTAACGCATTATTATTTTCTTATCTACTTATTTTTCTTATGTCTGACATTTGGCATTTATTGGCTGATAAAGAAAGAGTATAAACACACGGGGATATTCCTCGTGTCAATGCTGGTTTCGGGAATTTTGTCAATCGCTGTTTTTCCTAATATGATTAACCATATCTTTTTGGGAGCTGGCGGACGTGGAACACAATCCTTCGACAATTTGAAGCAGGTATCCCGCTCTGCTTATCTCAAACGACTGGGCGCTTTTTATCGTATGATAAACGAACAATTATTTGGGGGAATTCTAACATACTTATTCATCGTTATTTTGGTATGTTTATTATGTTATATAGTCAGCCGGGATAAGAATCATGTACAGGAAATCAAAGAACAGGATACAGATAGTGATAATACCAGAATAAACATAAATTTGATTCTCATTATGATTCCAAGCTTCTGCTATTATTTACTAGTATCCAGAATAGCGGTACTTACAAACAGTAGATATATTTTTCCAATATATGGCGTTATAACGGCCGGAATCATTACGTTATTATATGGTATATCCGTCAGATTATTTAGAGAAAACAGATTCCGGCTTTCTATTGCCTGTATCGTTCTATCTATCATCGTTGTGAATAGTTGGAAAGTATGCACATGGGACACTTTATATTTAGATTCAAAAGCGCTGCTGAAAAAATCTGCACAGTACAAAGAAGAGAACGCAATCTGCATTTATACAAGGGGTGCGAGATTACATTCGCTATTTTTTGAAGCTTCTAGCTATAATAGTATTACTTTTTTGAAGGAAAACAATATAGAAACGTTATCCCCTGTCATGGATGGGGACGGCGGTGATAGTCTGGTCGTTATTATCGATAACGCATGTGATACCGAAAACGTACTGCTCGAAATTCTAAAAACGTATCCATCTTTAACAGATTACACGGAAATAGGGAGCTTTGAATACACAACATCTTACTATTTTTATGCTGAAAATATGGAATGACAGCGACGCATTCGCAAGACTCCTGCAAAAAGTATTTAACAAACATGCGGATTTATGATAGAATATTCCTAAATCAGAAATGCCCCTGCATTGCGGGAACTGAAAGAAAACGAAGGTATGGCATGAGGAGGAAGCGTCTATGGGACAGGGAAAATATGTAGCCTATGTGTCTACTTATACAATCGGGCATAAAGACAAGTACGGCATCAGGATTTATGATGTGGATATCGAAAAAGGACGCATGACGGAGAAAAACCAGGTGGAAATTACCAACTCGTCCTACATTACGATTTCCCACAATCAGAAGTTTTTATATTCCATCACTGATTTTGGGGTGGAAGCTTACCGGATTCTGCCGACAGGCGATCTGGAAGTCATTAATGAAGGCAGCATTAACGGTATGCGGGGCTGCTATCTTTCTACAGATTACGAAGACAAGTTTCTGTTCGTAGGCGGTTATCATGATGGTAAGATTACGGTACTGCGTCTTGAAGAAGACGGGGGAATCGGTGAGATTACGGAAGAAATCTATCATAAAGGGTTAGGAAGCATTGCGGAGCGGAATTTCAGACCCCATATTAACTGTGTGAAGATGACGCGGGACAATAAATATCTCTGCGCTGCCGACTTAGGGATGGATCATGTAAATGTCTACCGCATGGATCATGTGAATGGGAAACTGAGTCAGATTGATATGATTCGCAGCGAGCAGGAATCTGCGCCAAGGCATTTGAAGTTTTCCAAAGACGGTCACTACCTTTATATCGTTCATGAATTAAAAAATTATATCGACGTCTATACTTATCAGGAAATTCATGGGAATCCTGAATTTGAGAAAATCCAGACGATTTCCACCCTGAATGATTATCACGCGGGCGGTTCTGCTGCCAGCGCCTTAAATATTTCCGAGGATTTTAAGTATGTGGTAAGCTCCAATGCAGGCGATAACAGTGCGGTCGTCTATAGTGTCGATGAAGAGACCGGTATGCTGCAGAAAATACTCTGTCTGCCAATCAGCGGCGATTATCCGAAGGATGCCAATCTTTTCCCAGATAACAGGCACCTGGTATCGCTAAACCATGAAAGCAATACGATGACTTTCTTTACCGTGGATTTGGAAAAAGGGCTGTTAGTCATGAATGGGAAGGAATTGGAAGTGCCTCAGCCAAACTGCATTATTTTCCATAAGCTGTCATAAATAGATTCCCCTTCACATACATTTTAGTAAGTATGGAAGGGGTATTTTTATGGATATCAATAATAGAAATGAGTATGCAGTATACAAAGACATACAGGATAGAACGGGTGGGGAAATTTACATAGGCGTTGTCGGACCTGTAAGAACCGGAAAATCCACGTTTATCAAACGGTTTATGGATTTGTTGGTTCTGCCTTATATGGAAAATGAGCATGAGAAGGAGCGCGCTAGGGATGAACTGCCGCAGAGCGCGGGCGGTCGGACGATTACCACGACGGAGCCGAAATTCATTCCAAAAGAGGCGGCGCAGATTCAGCTTGGAGGCGACATCGACGTCAAAGTCCGTCTGATTGATTGTGTCGGTTATATGGTGGAAGGCGCTTCCGGGCATATGGAAGAGGATATAGAGCGCATGGTCAAGACGCCCTGGTCCACAGAAGAAATTCCCTTTACGAAAGCGGCGGAAATCGGCACCCGTAAAGTCATCAAAGACCATTCCACGATAGGCATCGTCATTACCTGCGACGGAAGTTTCGGAGAACTGCCAAGAAATAGCTTCTTAGAAGCAGAAGAGCGGACGATTAAGGAGTTACAGGAAATCCATAAGCCGTTTCT
The DNA here is from genome assembly GCA_023663465.1 of Muribaculaceae bacterium. Lineage (GTDB taxonomy): Bacteria > Bacillota > Clostridia > Lachnospirales > Lachnospiraceae > UBA3282. The sequence continues at coordinate 16,794 of JAMPHJ010000030.1, forward strand.
GGTATTGCTCAATTCCGCCAGACCTTATGCTGAGGAAACAAGGCAGATTGCCGATGAAATCCACGAGAAATATCAGGTCACGGTCATGCCCGTTAACTGCGAGCAGTTAAAACAGGAAGATATTAACCGGATTATGGAAAATATTCTGTATGAGTTTCCGCTTACGATGATAGAGTTTTATATGCCGAAGTGGGTGGAAATGCTTGCCTACGACCATAAGATGAAACAGGATATCATAGGTCAGATTAAGAAACTGATGAACGACCTTACCAATGTCAGGGATATCACCAAAGCCAACCTGGATTTGGAAAGTGAATATATTAAAAAATGCAAATTAGACGGCATCAATATGTCCGAGGGCAGCGTCAGAATCATCTTGGATTTGGATGATACCTATTACTACGAGATGATAAGCGATTTGGTAGGCGAATCCATTACCAGCGAATATCAGATGCTTTCTGTCTTAAAAGAAATGGCAAAAATGAAAAGAGAATACACGAAAGTGTTGCACGCAATGGAATCTGTGCGCTATAAAGGATATGGCGTCGTAATGCCGGATAAGGAAGAGATTGTGCTGGAAAAACCAGAGGTTATCAAGCAGGGCAATAAATTCGGCGTGAAAATCAAGGCGGAAAGCCCAAGCATCCATATGATTAAGGCCAGCATTGAAACGGAAATCTCACCGATTGTCGGAACGGAAACGCAGGCCAAGGACCTCATCCAGTATATTTCAGATACCGGAACGAGCGACGAGGGCATCTGGGAAACCAATATCTTCGGAAAAACGATAGAACAGCTTGTAAATGACGGAATTTCTAGCAAAATTTCGATGATTAATGAGGAAAGTCAGATAAAATTGCAGGAAACCATGCAGAAAATTGTCAACGACAGCAACGGCGGAATGGTGTGTATTATCATCTAAAACAAAAAATAACAGGTGTAATTCACAGAGGGAAGGGATATCTTGTAAGATATCTCTTTTTTCTTTTTCCAGAAAATGCTATACTAGGATTATCAAAAAGGATTATCGAAAAACGAAAGGAATGATGATACGATGAATGCAGTATATGAGAAATTAGTAAAATGCTATGAATGTTATAAGGAAAAAGTAGATTTTCAGCCGGATATTGCGGTTGTATTAGGCTCCGGTCTTGGCAATTTTGCAAGGACCGTGGACGTGAAAGCAGAACTTCCGTATTCGGAAATCGAGGGCTTTCCGGTTTCTACGGTTCCGGGACATGCCGGTAAATTCATCTTCGGATATATCGGCGATGTGGCCGTTGTATTGATGCAGGGACGGGTTCATTATTATGAAGGATACCCGATTACGGATGTGGTGCTTCCGGTTCGCCTGATGAAGATGATGGGGGCTAAAATCTTATTTCTGACCAACGCTTCCGGCGGTATCAATCCGAATTTCCATGCGGGCAGCCTGATGTTAATCAAAGACCACATTTCCTGCTTTGCACCCAATCCGTTAATCGGTGCCAATATTGATGAATTGGGCACCCGGTTCCCGGATATGAGCCATGTATATGATGAAGACTTACAGGAAATCCTGAAAAATACTGCGAAGGAAAACGATATCGAGTTATTTGAAGGCGTATATGCGCAGTTGACGGGTCCTTCCTTTGAGTCTCCAGCAGAAATTAAGATGCTTCAGACGCTTGGCGCTAGCGCAGTCGGCATGAGTACGGTTGTGGAAGCCATTGCCGCGAACCATATGGGAATGAAAATCTGCGGGGTATCCTGTGTCAGCAACCTTGCTGCTGGCATGAACAGCGCCCCGTTAACTCATGAAGAGGTGCAGGAAGCAGCAAATGCAATAGCGCCTAAGTTTGAGAAACTTTTAACAGAGTCTATTATGAAATTTGGGAAGTAAAAACGGTATGAAAGATGGGAAAGAAAAGTTAGGAGAAGCACTTATTAAAGAATTGATTACCAAAGCCCTGCAGGCGAGAGAACTTTCTTATTCTCCTTACTCTACTTATCAGGTGGGCGCCGCCTTACTGACCAAAGGACAGGAAATCTATACAGGCTGTAATATCGAAAACGCCGCCTATTCCCCGACGAACTGTGCGGAAAGAACAGCCTTTTTCAAGGCAGTGAGTGAAGGAAAAAGGGAGTTTTGCGCGATTGCTATCGTGGGTGGCCCAAGAGGGAAGGATATTACAGGATATGCTTACCCCTGCGGCGTATGCAGACAGGTGATGGCAGAATTTTGTGATGCGGCTACCTTTCAGGTGATTGTCGCAAAATCAGAAAGCGAGTATGTGATAAAGACTTTACAAGAGCTTTTGCCGGATGGTTTTGGGGCTGACAATCTGGAAGTGGGATAGCAGTTTTTTGTCTGGCATGGATTTGTAGGAAAAAGAAATCATTGAGAGAAAAATAACATTGAGAGAAAAATAACATTGAGAGAAAAATAAGTTTGAGAGGAAAAGAAGCTTGAGAGAAAAAGAAGCGCAGGAAAGGATAGACAATTTATGAATATCAGATTTTATAATGCCCGGATACTGACGATGGAAAACGACACTGTTATAGAAGGGGAACTCTGGGTCCGGGGCGACAGGATTCTTTATGTGGGCGACGGTCAAAACCTGGACGCAGTTTACCAGGAACTGGAGCTGCAAAGCATCGTATGGGATAGAGAGATAGACTGTGAAGGCAACCTGCTCATGCCGGGCTTTAAAGACGCCCATACCCATTCCGCCATGACGCTGCTTCGTTCTTATGCAGACGATTTGCCGCTGCAGGATTGGCTGAACAAACAGGTTTTTCCGGTGGAGGCAAAACTGGACGGGGAAATGATTTATCAGTTGACAAAGCTGGCGGTTTTAGAATATCTGACAAGTGGAATTACGGCAATTTTCGATATGTATCTGACGCCGGAAACGATAGCGGACGCCTGTGTGGATATGGGATTTCGCTGCGTGCAGGTCGGTGCGGTCAATAATTTCAGCCAGTCGGTGGATATGGTAGAGGAAATGTTCCAGAAATTGAATCATGCAAATCCCCTGCTAAGTTATATACTGGGCTTTCACGCGGAATATACCTGTTCCAAAGAACTGCTGATGCAGATAGCGGCGTTATCGCACCGATATAAAGCGCCCGTTTATGCACACATTTCTGAAACGACATCCGAAGTGGAGGAGTGTCTGAAACGATACGGCATGACGCCGCCGGCTTTTCTGGATTCGCTGGGAATGTTTGATTATGGCGGCGGCGGATACCATTGTGTCCACATGAGCGAAGGAGATATTGCCATTTTTGAGAAAAGGGGCTTGTATGTAGTGACCAATCCCGCCTCGAACATGAAGCTGGCAAGCGGTATCGCACCGATTTCCCAATATCTGCAAAAAGGGATTCCCGTAGCCATTGGAACGGACGGACCTGCAAGCAATAACTGTCTGGACATGTTCCGAGAGATGTTTCTGGTGACAGGGCTTGCCAAACTAAGAGAGAATGATGCCTCGGCAGTGGACGCATGGGAAGTCTTAAAAATGGCGACCGTAAACGGTGCAAAGGCGATGGCTCTGTCAGATGCGGATATCCTTGCAAAAGGAAAGCTGGCGGATATCATTATGATAGATTTGCATCAGCCCAATATGCGCCCATTTCATAATATCCCGAAAAATATTGTCTATAGCGGCAGCAAGCAGAATGTCAAGATGACAATGATTAACGGTCAAATCCTGTATGAAAACGGAGCCTATGCGGATTTTATCGATGTAGACGACATTTATGATAAGGCGGATGAAATCAAAGAACGTATATCCGCGATGAAAGGATAAAGCGTGCGGACATGGAATATTGGGTTTTTGCGGCAGCTATTTTACTGATTATGCTGCTGCTTATGGGAAAAGGATATCTGGACAGCCTTAAAAATCAGAAGAAATTTGTCGAAAAATTATATCAGCAGTATGGCGCGGACATCGAGCGGGAATATCAGCCGGGGGAATTGGAAAAGCATATTTCCATGTACTATAAGAAACATGAAAAAGCGCACCAGATAGACGACATTACCTGGAATGATTTAAATCTGGATGAAATTTACCGGCAAATGAATTATTCCCATAGCGCGGCGGGCGATGAATACCTATACTACAGACTCCATACGCCCATGCAGGATGAAGAAGAATTTGCGAAATTTGAGGAATATGTCCGGTATTTTATGGAACATAGCAAGGAACGTGTGGATTTACAGGTACAGTTTGACCGGCTTGGCAGAATGGGAAAATATTCGTTATATGAATATCTGGACTATCTGGATACGCTGGGGGAGCGGAACAGCTTAAAATACTATCTGGCAATCGGCGGCGTCGTACTCAGCATCGGGATTATGTTTGTTTCAGTTCCTTTCGGACTTTGTGCGCTGTTAGTCATCCTGTGCCTGAACATGATGAATTATTATAAGGAGCAGAAAGAAATCGACCCCTATATTACCAGCTTCCGGTATATCTTCCGGCTGATGGACGCGGCGGAGCGTATCGGAAAGAGCACAGTGGAAGAAATCGCACTGGAAAGAAAACGTCTGCTTTCCTGCTGTAAGGCGACGGAAGGTTTTAGGCGCAATTCCTTTATCATTTTATCGGGGGTGGGAAATAATCCGTTAGAAATCATCTTAGATTATCTGCGGATGGTTCTGTATCTGGATTTGATTAAATTTAACCAGATGCTGCGGACCATCAGAAAACATATTGCCGAAATCGATGAAATGGTAACGATACTTGGCATGTTGGAAACGGTAATTGTCGTTGGGGAATACCGGACTGCATTAAAAGGCGGCTATTGCGTCCCGGATTTTCTGCCAGATGGCGTTTCAAAAGAGAAAGATAACTATTGTTATTTAAAAATAGACGAAATGTATCATCCGTTATTAAAAGAGCCTGTCAAGAATACCATTGAAGTAAATAGAGGCGTACTGCTGACTGGCTCCAATGCTTCCGGGAAATCCACGTTTCTGCGTGCAGTCGCTTTAAATGCGGTGCTGGCGCAGACAATCCACACCTGTATGGCGGATTCCTACCGGGGCAATCTGTTTCGTGTCTATTCTTCCATGTCCCTGCGGGACGATATCGAGAGCGGTGACAGTTACTATATGGTGGAGGTCAAGTCGATTCGACGGATATTAGAAAGCGTCCGGGAAGCGGAACAAGATAAAAAACATGTGTTATGCTTTGTGGATGAAGTGCTGCGCGGAACGAATACCGTAGAGCGCATCGCAGCGTCCACCCAGATTTTAAAGGCGCTTGCACAGCCGGGGATTCTCTGCTTTACGGCGACCCACGATTTAGAGCTGACGAATCTTTTGGGAAATTTATATGATAATTATCATTTTGAAGAAGAAATTGTCCAGGATGATATTTTCTTCCCCTATCGGCTCCAGAAAGGTCCCGCCGTTTCCAGAAACGCAATTGCGCTCTTAAAAGTGCTGGGGTATGATAAGGGACTTGTAAACGATGCAGAGCGGCTGGCGGATGCCTTTTTACAGACCGGAAGGTGGGGCTGTTAGATTGAAAAATAAGCCCGATAGCTTATTTTTCAATCGGCTATTTGTTTCTGGGCGAAAGCAAATAGCCATGATGGCAGACGCAAATTTGAGATTTGCGTCGCCTCTTCGCGACAAGTCGCTCAGAAATGAGGATTAGAATGAAAGTGACGATTTATACAGACGGCGCGGCGAGAGGAAACCCGGAAGGACCCGGCGGATACGGAACCATTTTACATTATGTGGATTCCAAAGGCGTGCTACATGAACGGGAATATTCGGCAGGATATAAGAAAACGACCAACAACCGCATGGAGTTGATGGCGGTAATTGTAGGGTTAGAAGCATTGACCAAACCCTGCGAAGTAACCTTAATTTCCGATTCCAAATATGTGACGGACGCCTTTAATCAGAATTGGATAGACGGATGGCTGCAAAAAAATTGGAAAACGGCGGGAAACAAACCGGTCAAAAATATTGACCTATGGCAGCGGCTATTACAGGCCAAAAAGCCGCACCAGGTCAGCTTTCAATGGGTCAAGGGGCATGACGGGCACCCGGAAAACGAACGTTGTGATAAGCTTGCAACCACTGCGGCGGATGGGGATATCTCTAACTTACTTGACGATACAGCCGGGTTAGTGGTACAATAAAACCATTAATAAAATTCTTCATGACGAGAATCACAGGGAGGATGGGACAGATGAGTAACTTAATCAAATTTTTAAATGCATTTTTATCCTATGGATTGTTATTTTTATTGATTGTGGCGCTTGTAATCATAGCATGTGTTATTGGTATTAAATGGCGTCAGGGCAAAAACCAGAAAGAAGCAGAGTAAACCAAGAAAGAATCGGGGTGTTCATGAAAATGAACACCTTTTCAGCGTAATAAAAACGGGTTTTGCAGACTCTTTCATGGGAAAGGGATGTAGGTTGGGGAAATGGGTAAATTTACTGCAATTTTATGGGATTTAGACCAGACAATCTTAGATTTTAATAAGTCCAGGGACTATGCGCTGCCATACACTTTCCATGAAATGGGACTGGAAATTAATGCCGAGCAGACTGCCTTGTATCTGGAAATCAACGACAGTTATTGGAAACGCCTAGAGCGGGGGGAAATCACGAAAGACGAGGTCCACTACGGACGATTCCGCACTCTATTTGAAAAGCTTGGTATTACCGGAAAATCGCCGGAAAAGATGGAGGAAATCTATCAGGACGCTCTAAGCAGCGTGGTCTTCTTCCGGGATAACGCAGATGAAATCATAGCGCGCTTAAAAGAACAGGGATTTAGACAATATGTCATTACAAACGGGTTTTATAAAACGGCTTCTAAGAAAATGAGTCTGTCCGGGCTGGATAAGCTGATGGACGGCGTTTTTGTTTCGGAAGTCATCGGCGTGCCCAAGCCGCAAAAAGAATATTTCGACGCCTGTTTTGCACAAATGGACGGTATTACAAGAAAGGAATGTCTTCTAGTCGGCGATTCATTAACAAGCGACATGCAGGGCGGAATCAATGCGGGAATCGCGACCTGCTGGTATAATCCCGCCGGGCTGCCTAATACGCCGGGACTTGCCATCGACTATGAAATCCAAAATTTACAGGAATTGTTTTCTATTCTATAAAAGGAGAAGGTATGCCGAAATCGACAAATCAGAAACTGAAACTCTTATATATCCTGCGTATTTTGTCCGAGCAGACGGACGAGGAGCATTGTATCAGTGTCCGGCAGTTGATTGAGGAGCTGGAAAAGTGCGGCGTCAGGGCGGAGCGGAAGAGCATTTATGACGATATCAACCAATTGATAGACTTTGGCTATGATATTATTTTCGTAAAATCCAGGGTCAACGGCGGTTATTATCTGGCAAGCCGGGAGTTTGAACTGGCGGAATTGAAGCTGCTCGTGGAAATCGTACAATCTTCTAAATTTATTACGGTAAAAAAATCCAAAGAACTGATTGCGAAAATAGAAAAACTGGCTTCCAAGTCGGACGCAAAACAGCTGCAGCGGCAGGTTTACGTTGCAAACCGTATCAAAACAGCGAATGAAAGTATCTATTATATCGTAGACGATATCCACCGGGCGATTCAGAATAACGAGCAGATATCCTTCCAGTATCTGGAATGGAACCTGGAGAAACAACTAATTCCAAGAAGGGACGGCAAACGTTATCAGGTCAGCCCCTGGGCGCTTACCTGTAAAGACGATAACTATTATCTGATTGCCCACGATAGCGAAGAGAATAAAATCAAGCATTTCCGCGTGGATAAAATGGGCGGCATAGAGGTCCTTACAAATCAGAAACGGGAGGGCGCCTCTTTGTTTGACAGTTTTGATATTGCGGATTATGCCAATAAGACTTTTAGTATGTTCGGCGGCAAGGAAGAAACCGTCACCATGCAGTTTGAAAACCATTTAATCGGTGTGGTAATGGACAGATTCGGAAGAGAAGCCGCCATCAGGAAAAGGGATGGACAGTATTTTTCCGCCCGCGTGACCGTCGCCGTCAGCGGACAGTTTTTCGGATGGCTTACGGGGATAGGCGCAGGAGCGCGCCTGATAGCGCCGGCGGGTGTGGTGGAACAATACCGGCAGTATCTTAGGACGATTATGGATAATTATGAAGCAGGGGATATAGAAAATAATTCAATAAAGAATCTGGATAATTGAGAAACTATGGTTATCGCAGCCGTCCGTTGTACAGAAGATACAATCCAACGCAGGCACGCTTTCGCTACGGTTCAAACGCAGCGGTACATAAAATGCCAAAATACGGCATCTAAGTACCGGCGTTTTCACAGTACCTGCTTATGGAGTTGTATATTCTGTACAACTACACATTGTTAAATTTTTGTTTTGCAATTATCTTAATAAATAATTCAGTAGAGAGGACTTAGAAAATGGAATTACAGTTAGCAGACAGAATGAAAGACTTTGAAGAAGGCATTTTTCAGGCATTGAATGAGAAGAAATTGGAACGGGAAAAACAAGGGGGAAAAGTGTATAACTTATCGGTGGGCACCCCCGATTTCAAGCCGGCGAAGCATATTATGGAAGCGGTGGTACAAGCTGCTTCCCAGCCGGAAAACTATAAATATGCGCTGGCGGATCTGCCGGAATTAATCGAGGCGGTACAGACAAGATATCAAAAAAGGTATCAGGTCACGTTAAAACGGGAAGAAATCATGTCCGTGTACGGCTCCCAGGAGGGCATCGCCCATATCTGCATGTCCTTATGCAATCCGGGGGATATTGTACTTGTGCCCAATCCCGGCTATCCTATTTTTGAAATCGGACCTTCCCTTGCTGGGGCAGAAATCAGAACCTATGATTTGACTAAGCAGAACCACTACTTGCCGGATTTAGAACATATGGATGAGGAATTATTAAAAAGGACGAAGTGCATGGTGGTTTCCTATCCGCTAAACCCCATCTGCAAAGCAGCGCCGGATGAATTTTATGAGAAACTGATTGACTGGGCGATAGCGCATCAGATTATTATTATCCACGATAATGCCTATTCGGATATTATTTATGATGGCAGAATCGGTAAATCTATTTTACGGATTCCGCGGGCAAAAGAAATTGCGGTAGAATTTTATTCCCTGTCCAAATCTTTCAACTATACTGGCGCGCGGATGAGTTTTCTTGTGGGAAATGCCGAGATTGTCGCTGCCTTTAAGAGACTGCGTTCCCAGATTGACTACGGAACGTTCTTACCGGTACAGTATGGCGCGATTGCGGCGCTGACAGGCTCCGATGAACAGGTTTATGCCCAGTGTCTGGAATACCAGCGCAGAAGGGACGCCTTGTGCGGCGGACTGCGGGAAATTGGTTGGCAGATAGAAGACAGCGAAGGCACGATGTTTGCATGGGCAAAAATTCCGCCGGAGTTTGAGGATGATGTGGCATTTGTCATGACGCTGTTAGAGCGTACCGGCGTTTTGTGTACGCCGGGAAGCAGTTTTGGATCTCTTGGGAAAGGACATGTCCGTTTTGCGCTGACGCTTCCGGTAGAAACGATTCAAGAAGCCGTAGCGGCAATTCGTGAGTCGGGAATTTTAACAAAATAAGGGTCTCTTTTTTGTGAAAAGTTCTTGGTATGTCCAGATTGACATACGAAGAGTATTCCTTTATACTAGTATCTGATACACAAAATATAGATGTATTGTTATGTTAACCACAATATTTTGTACCCAAAAGATATGATATATCTGAAGAATATCTATTGGTAAAATGTGTGAGGATAAGTGAGGGATACAAGGATGGGCAATCTATTGGAAACGCCTGGCTCTATGAAGGAAGACTTCGGCAAGGAATATATGCCGGAAGGCAGGGTAAAAGTGATTAAGAAAGACGGCAGTACGGAAGACTTTAATGTCCAGAAAGTCATAGACGCCGTCGGGAAAAGCGCATACCGCGCTTTGACGAAATTTACGGAAGATGAGAAACGGCATATATGTAAAACCGTTATCAACCGGGTAAACGAATTGGAAGAAACGCAGATTCCGATTCAGATTATGCACAATATTGTGGAAAACGCCTTAGAGGAAGTCAAGCCAATCGTTGCGAAAAGTTACCGGGACTATCGTAATTATAAACAGGATTTCGTGCGCATGATGGACGATGTCTACAAAAAGAGCCAGTCCATTATGTATATCGGGGATAAGGAAAACGCTAATACGGACAGCGCCCTTGTATCCACGAAAAGAAGCTTGATTTTCAATCAGTTTAATAAAGAATTATATCAGAAATTTTTCATGACGACAGAAGAAATCCAGGCTTGCCGTGACGGTTATATTTATGTGCACGACATGTCGGCAAGAAGGGATACGATGAATTGTTGTCTGTTTAACGTTGCCGAAGTGCTGCAGGGCGGCTTTGAAATGGGCAATATCTGGTACAATGAGCCTAAGACGTTAGACGTTGCTTTTGACGTTATCGGGGATATTGTATTGAGCGCTGCAAGCCAGCAGTACGGCGGTTTTACGGTTCCTGAGGTAGATAAGATTTTAGAGCCGTATGCCGAGAAAACTTATCGGAAAAGTCTGGATAAATATGCTGCGCTTGGGATTGATAAAGAGCGTGCCGGGAAGGAAGCGCTTGCCGATGTAGAGCGGGAATTTGAGCAAGGTTTCCAGGGATGGGAGTATAAGTTTAATACGGTGGCGAGCAGCCGCGGCGATTATCCTTTCATCACGGTGACAGCGGGCATCGGAACAGGCAGATTCGCCAAAATGGCGACGATTATCATGCTGGATGTGCGCAGAAAAGGGCAGGGGAAAAAGGAGTGTAAGAAACCGGTGCTTTTTCCTAAAATCGTCTTTTTATATGATGAAAACCTACATGGATTAGGAAAACCGTTGGAAGATGTTTTTGAAGCGGGCGTGCGCTGTTCCGCCAAGACCATGTATCCAGACTGGCTGAGTCTGACCGGAAAAGGCTACATTGCCAGTATGTATAAGCAGTATGGGAAAGTCATTTCCCCGATGGGCTGCCGCGCTTTTCTTTCTCCCTGGTATGAAAAAGGCGGTATGCACCCTGCGGATGAAAAGGATGTGCCAGTTTTTGTCGGAAGATTCAATATCGGGGTAGTATCCCTGCATCTTCCCATGATTCTTGCGAAAGCCCGCCAGGAAAGCAAGGATTTTTATGATGTGCTGGATTACTATCTGAACTTAATCAGACAGCTCCACATCAGGACCTATGCATACTTAGGGGAAATGCGCGCTTCCACCAATCCGCTTGCTTACTGTGAGGGCGGCTTTTTAGGCGGACATTTAGATCTCCACGATAAGATAAAACCGATTCTAAAGACCGCTACGGCAAGTTTCGGCATTACGGCATTCAATGAATTACAGGAGTTATATAATGGAAAATCCTTAGTGGAAGACGGGAAGTTTGCACTGGAAGTATTGGAATATATCAATCAGAAAATCAATGAGTTTAAGGAAATAGACGGACATTTATATGCGATTTACGGAACGCCCGCCGAGAATCTGTGCGGGCTGCAGGTGAAGCAGTTCCGCGCCAAATACGGTATTGTGGAAGGCGTTTCCGATAGAGAGTATGTATCCAACAGTTTCCACTGCCATGTGACAGAAGAGATTACGCCGATTGAAAAACAGGACTTGGAATACCGTTTCTGGGAGCTGGCAAACGGCGGTAAAATCCAGTATGTCAAATATCCCATCGATTACAATATCGACGCGATTAAGACCTTAATCCGACGCGCGATGGATATGGGATTTTATGAGGGTGTGAATTTGTCGCTGGCTTATTGTGACGACTGCGGGCATCAGGAGCTGGAAATGGACGTCTGTCCTGTCTGCGGCAGCCGTAATCTGACCAAAATCGACAGAATGAATGGATATCTCGCCTATTCGCGTGTTCACGGGGATACCCGGTTAAGCGACGCCAAAATGGCGGAAATCGCGGAACGCAAGAGTATGTAGGAACAGGCACAGATTCGCAGGCTGAGAGAAAGGCATGGTTATTAAGATGAGATATCATAATATTACAAAGGACGACATGCTCAATGGCGACGGACTCAGGGTCGTTTTATGGGTTGCCGGCTGTTCCCACTGCTGTAAAGACTGCCATAATCCGCTTACCTGGGATCCGGACGGGGGAATCCCTTTTGACCAGCAGGCAAAAGAGGAAATTTTCGAGCAGTTGGACAAACCTTATATATCCGGCATTACTTTTTCGGGCGGAGACCCGATGCATTCGGCAAATAGGGCAGATGTGCGCAATTTTATGGCGGAAATCAAAGAAAAGTATCCCCATAAGACTATCTGGCTTTATACAGGGGATAGCTGGGAAAATATTTTGCAGGATGCGTCCATGCAGTTTATAGATGTTTTGGTAGACGGTGAATTTGTTACGGATAAAAAGGATACCACGCTGCATTGGCGGGGAAGCAGCAACCAGAGGGTCATCGACGTCCCCAAAACTTTGCGTCAGGATGATATCACTGTTCCGGCGCTGTATCAAAGATAGTGGGAAAAGAGGAAACATGACGACAAAAACCATTAAAATCAAATATTTTACGGATGAAATAGAGAAACTGACTTATATTG
>JAMPHJ010000031.1 GCA_023663465.1 Muribaculaceae bacterium
CGACAAGGAGCTTCGTGACCGTGAAAGAGAACTGAATAACTGGCTTATGGAACAGGGATGGTAAAGTGCGAAAAGATTTTCTAACGCAGCAAAGAACGCTGCATAAGAAAATCTATGTTTCGCACGAAAGAATCCGCAAGCGGATTCTTCCAGGCTTGTACCAGATTAATAAGGAGATTGATTATGACCGATATTCTGATAGTAGAAGACGATAAGGAACTGGCCGGCCTGCTGACTGACTTTTTGCGGGACGAGGGCTACATTACCTCAAGCGTGGACAGCGGAGAGCGTGCCGTGCAGTTCTTTGAACGATATGGTGCAAGGCTTGTGGTGCTTGACATCAATCTTCCTGATGTAAACGGTTTTGCAGTCTGCTCCAAACTGCGGGAAAATGCGGATACTCCGATACTAATCGTAAGTTCAAGGACGGGCAAGGAGGATAAGCTGAATGGTTTTGACCTCGGCGCTGATGATTATATAGAAAAGCCTTATGACGTTGATATTCTTATCGCTAAGATCAAGGGGATATTCAAACGACGGTATCAGCGCGATATATTGTCGGCGGACGGTGTGACACTTAATCTCGTAGATAAAACAGCAGTCATTGACGGAAAACCCATAGAACTGCCTGCAAAGGAATTTGACCTGTTGACGCTTCTGATTGAGAATCAGGGCAAAGCTCTGAAAAAAGAGTATCTGTTCAATACTGTCTGGGGCAGCGACAGCGATTCGGAGCTGCAGACGCTCCATGTGCATATTAACCGCCTTCGCCAGAAGCTCGGTGATGATCCTAAGAATGCAAAGCGTCTGCTTACTGTCTGGGGTGTGGGGTATAAGTTTGTATGAGGGCTTTTAGAAGACTATGTATTGTAGTAATAACTGTATTTCTTTTGCTGACGGCGGTATTGAATCTATTCCTTGTGGGAGCGAAAGAGAGTAATGAAGGAATGTATCGTGTTGAAGCCAAGCGGCTTGCAGATGAGATAGTAGAAACAGGCAATTATGATCTTGAAAAATATCCCCACATTACGGGCGTGTTTACGGGTGATGACCTCTATCGTTCCGATGAGCATTATCTCATCATAGAAACAGGTGGAACGCTGTATCGTGTGGAGTATATTGTCGGAAACGGACAGCGCAGCATTGTGGTGGTAAACTGTGTATTTGGCGCGCTGCTTGTGCTGATCATTGGTCTTTTGTATTATATCCGAAGGCATATCATCGCGCCATTCGGCAGACTAAACGATGTTTCACAGGAGCTTGCAAGGGGCAATCTTGCTGTCCCGATACCAGAGGAAAAAAGTCGTTTTTTCGGAAAATTTACATGGGGTGTGAATCTCTTGCGTGAGAGTATCGAAGAAAGCCGCAAAAAAGAAATCACGATGCAGAGAGACAAAAAACTCTTGCTGCTTTCCCTTTCCCACGACATCAAAACGCCTTTGTCGGCAATCAAGCTGGGCGCCAAGGCGCTTGCCAAGGGATTATATAAGGACGAGGAAAAACGGCGTACTGCTGTAGAGAGTATCAATACCCGTGCAGATGAAATCGAGCGTTTTGTCAGCGAGATCACAAAGGCGGCAAGTGAGGACTTTATGAATTTTGAGGTCACACGGGGAGAGGCTTTTTTAAGCGCCATCATCACCAAAATAGATGCGCGATATGCTCCCCAGCTTGCCATGTCGGGAACGGAGTTTGCAATTCAGAAATATGATGACTGTATTCTTTCCTGCGACCCCGACCGCCTTGCAGAGTGTCTGCAAAATCTGATTGAAAATGCGATCAAATATGGTGACGGCAGACGAATTAAGATTAGCTTCGATAAAATGGACGGTTGTGAGCTTATCACGGTATCAAATACAGGGTGTACGCTTGATGCGAAAGAACTGCCGCAGATATTCGAGAGCTTTCATCGTGGGAATAATGCAGACAAGGTGCAGGGCAACGGGCTTGGACTTTTTATATGCCGCAGGCTGATGGGTCTTATGAATGGGGAAGTATATGCGGATATTCGTGATGAATGCTTCTATATAACGCTTGTGGTTAAAATGGCGTAAAGTGGCTGGTAAAAATTGGATACATCATTACTTATAGCGATATGGGTAGTAGTGTCTTTTGCCATGTCGGGATGGTTTGCATTTAGATGTGCAGCAGGATTTTTAAAATAAATAGACAAATCTGGCGTGATAATGTACAATATAGATGATAAAAGGACAGAAATGGCGTGATAATATGAAATTTCAAAAAAGCTATCAGGAATATATAATAGAATTAGGACGGAAAATAAAGACATATAGGATAATGAATGAAATGTCACAGCAGGATTTGGCGGATAAATCTGGAGTTTCAAAAAGAAGTATATCCAGGCTGGAGCAAGGGGAATCTGTGCAGGTAGACAATTTGTTCAAAATACTTGTATCCTTGGGACTTGGAGATAATATCGAATTGCTTGTTCCAGATCAGACGAAAAGACCTTCCTATTATTTGGAAAAGGCAGAAAGTAAACCCAGACGTGTAAGAAAAAAGACGGAAAAAAGTAATTTTAAGTGGGGGGATGAAGAATGAATGATACAGCAGAAGTTTTTTTGTGGGGAACGAGGATAGGTATTATTCACCAGGATGTTTCAAAAGCATATGCAGCATTTGAATATGATACAAATTTTGCTAATAGTGGAATAGAAGTAGCGCCATTAAGAATGCCGTTAAGTAAGAATATATATGAATTTCCTGGCTTGATAGGAGAACCATTTCATGGAATGCCCGGTCTAGTGGCAGATTCTTTACCGGATAGATTTGGTAATGCAGTTATAGAACAGTGGCTTATGTCTCTTGGAAAGTCATTGTCGGATTTTACGGCAATAGACAGACTGTGTTATATCGGAAAACGTGGAATGGGCGCACTTGAATATGTCCCGGCAAGTACTGCGATTCAGGATATAGATGAGAATATCAATGTGCATGAGATGGTAAAGTTTGCGTCAGATGTTTTGCGTAACAGAGAAGGTATTTCATTAAAGGCAAATGACAGTCTTACTTACTCACAGTTAGTACAGGTTGGTAGTTCGGCAGGGGGTGCAAGGGCAAAAGCGCTTATTGCATGGAATGAAGATACTAATATTGTGCGATCTGGGCAAATGCAGCTGGGACCAGGATATGATTACTGGCTTATGAAGTTTGACAATGTTTCAAAAAATGGTGATCATGGGCTTGAAGACAAACCAGAGTATACTTTAATAGAATACGCATATTATCTCATGGCAAAGGCTTGCGGGATTGCGATGAATGAATGCCGTATATACAACTCAGATGGAGAACATCATTTTATGACAAAGAGATTTGATCGTGAGAATGGCAAGAAGCTTCACATGCAGTCACTCGGAGCGTTAGCCCACATTAGTTATCAGGAACCGGGAGCATGTGGATATGAACTTGCAGCCATGTATATGAAAGAAATAGGAATTTCATATAAGGAAATAGAGCAGTTTTATCGTAGAATGGTTTTCAATTGTTTGGCAGTAAATCAGGATGACCATGTTAAGAATATTTCCTTTATAATGGATCGAAGTGGAAAATGGATGCTATCCCCAGCCTATGATATTACATTTTCATATAATCCTACTAATAAATGGCTGTGTGCACATCAGATGACTGTAAATGGAAAGACTATAGGGATAGAGTTATCGGATCTTCTTGAAGCTGGTGCAAAGATGGGAATAAAAGATAGAAGATGCAAAGATATTATAAGTGAAATTAGTACATCAGTATCTTCGTTTGCAACATATGCCGGGCAGGCCGGAGTTAAGGAAAAGACAGTTGCTTCAATCAACGCTGTCATAGAGTCCAATATGATAAAAGTATAAAAATTCATTGAAAATAAGCAATGAAAAATTTATTATATTTTTCCAGGAAAATTCCTCTCAATTAACATTTCCCAAACAAAATTTAAACACTATACAAATAATACGGAGTTATTCTCTTATCAAGAAGTAAAACACGGCAATCAAGTCATAAGCGTGGAGGCAGAGATGGAAGTAACAATTCTAATTATGGGGAAAAAGCCGTGGAAACAAGGAAAGGAGAGTAAAAAATGGCAAGATTCAAATTAGCAGGAGCAGTAGAAGCGGCAAAGACGCGGCTGGCTGCTGAACAGAAAGAACGGGAAGAAAAGGGTACAAAAGCAGGAGGAAAGGCAGGTCATAAATCATGAAAAAAAGTACATTCGTAGCAATGATTTTAGGAATCGTAGGCGGGATTTTGTTTGCACTTGGCATGTGCATGGCGTTGATTCCGGAATGGAATGCGTTTGGACCGGGAGTCATCATGGGAGTAATCGGCGCTGTTGTCCTGCTTATCATGGTAATAGTATGGCGTAAGATGGAAAATAAGGCGCCAATCAAGCTGTCTGGAAAAACTATCGGGGCAACCTTGATTGGAATTTTCGGCGCGCTGCTTTTTGGGGTTGGTATGTGCCTGATAATGGTATGGAGCAACATGATTGCCGGCATCATCGTCGGGATTGCAGGTATCGTAGTTCTTCTGTGTCTGATTCCTTTTATAAAGGGATTAAAATAATGGAAAATAATACAAACAGAACTTAAACAAAACGCAGATATATTGTAAAATAATAAAATAGGCAGGAATGTATGGGGATATGGTATGAACAAGAAACAGATGATAAAATGGATAAAGAAGATATTCTGTCTGCGCCCTGTCCCGACTCTGCTGATTTCGATACCATCCTATGCGTTGGTCATTTATACGCTTACAAAAGAAAATGTGAATCCGGTAATTCGCTATCTTTCGTATCTTCTTTCCGCCTATGCGCTTATCATTACCGTTACGGGCATTACAGGTATCGTGAGCCTCATGCGGCAGGGCATGGAACAGAATCCTTTTATTAAAAAAATGAGGGGCATCCCTCTTGTAGACAGGTATCTGCGAGAGGACACCTTCCGGGCGGAGGCGGCTTTGTATCAAGGATTTATGACCAGTCTTTTTTATGCGGGCGTAAAAATGTTTTCGGGAATCTTTTATCATTCCGTGTGGTTTATCGCGCTGGCAGTTTATTATATCCTGCTTGCCCTGATGCGCGCATCGCTTCTTCATTATGTGAGAAAGAGGGAAAGAAGTAAGGTTTCAGAATGGCGGAGATACCGCCTGTGCGGAATTATTTTACTATTTATGAATGTTGCGCTGACAGGCATGATTATCCTCATAGTGCGCCGTAACAGTGGATTTGTATATCCTGGCGTGTTAATTTACATGATGGCAATGTATGCATTTTATGCAACGATTACGGCGGTCTGGAATGTCATAAAGTTTAGAAGATACGGAAGTCCGGTTCTTTCAGCAGGGAAGGTAATCAGCCTGACGGCGGCATTGGTGTCCATGCTTTCTTTAGAAACTGCCATGTTGACACAGTTTGGAGCCGCGGATGATGCGGATTTTCGTCAGAGGATGATAGCATGTACCGGGGCGGGTATCAGTATCCTTGTACTTGGGATGGCAGTTTTTATGATTGTACGTTCCACAAAGCAGTTGAAAGCGATAAAACGGGAAATGAAGATGTGAACTTTAAACGGATGCCCGCGGGTATGGCAGGAGGTATATGTATGATAAATATTCTTGTGGTGGAGGATGATGCAAAGCTGAATCAGATTGTATGCACTTACTTAAATGACAACGGGTTCCATGCGAAGGGATGTCTGCACGCAAAGGAAGCCTATGATGAGATGTATAATAGTCTATATGAGTTGATTATTTCCGACATTATGATGCCGGAAATCGACGGATTTGAGTTTGCACAGACAGTCAGACAGGTAAACAGAACCATTCCCATTTTGTTTATGTCAGCAAAGGATGACTTGCCGTCCAAACAAAAAGGGTTCCAGCTTGGGATTGATGATTATATGGTAAAACCTGTGGAACTGGGCGAACTGCTGCTGCGTGTCAGAGCGCTGCTGCGCAGGGCGAATATTGAGATGGAGCGGAAAATAACCGTAGGGAATCTCATACTGGATGCGGATGGAATGAGTGCGGAAATTGACGGAGAGGAAATCAGTCTTACCACAAGGGAATTTAATATTATTTATAAGCTGTTATCCTACCCCAGGAAAACTTTTTCCAGGGCACAGCTTATGGATGAATTTTGGGGCATAGACAGTGATACCAGCCTGCGTGCGGTGGATGTCTATGTGACAAAACTCAGAGACAAATTATCAGCTTGCGACGGGTTCCAGATTGTGACTGTCAGGGGACTTGGATATAAGGCGGTGTTATTATGAAAATTAAAAAAAGTCTTTTTCCCCCATCCCTGTTTGCTATTTATCTGGGGGTATTGCTCTTAATGTCCGGTATTCATACCGGATTAATTATATTTATGAATACTGTTCACTGGAATGGACGGGTGCAGACGATTGTTCCTATGCTTTATTGGGGGATAGTAGCTGTTGGACTTACCCTGTTTACAAGGCAGAAAATGAAAAATACTTATGAAGTTCCCCTGCATACAATGGCGGAAGCCACGAAAAAGGTGTCAGAGGGGGATTTTTCTGTCTATGTTCCCACAATCCATACGGCGGATAAGCTGGACTATCTGGACGTTATGATTTTGGATTTTAATAAAATGGTGGAAGAGCTGGGGAGTATTGAAACGCTAAAAACAGATTTTGTTTCCAACGTATCCCATGAGATGAAGACGCCCATTGCCATCATAAAAAATTACGCGCAGCTTCTACAGACAGCGCAGACATTGGGAGCACAGGAAAAAGAATATGCGAAAGGAATTGAGGAGGCGGCAACAAGGCTTTCTTCCTTAATCAGCAATATCCTGAAACTGAATAAACTGGAACATCAGAAAATCACGCCGGAGCTGGATGCTTATGATGTGTGCAGACAGTTATGTGAATGTATTTTGCAGTTTGAAGATGCATGGGATGAGAAGGAAATAGAGCTGGAAACAGAAATTGAGGATATGGCGATGGTAGTGGCGGACGCAAGCCTTATGGAGCTGGTGTGGAATAATCTGCTCAGTAACGCGATCAAGTTTACGGGGCAGGGGGGAAGCGTTATCGTCAGACAGACATCGGACGAAAATACGGTCAAGGTAACAGTGTCCGATACAGGCTGCGGTATGAGTGGGGAAAGTATGAATCATATTTTTGATAAATTTTATCAGGGCGATACTTCCCACGCAACAGAGGGAAACGGGCTTGGACTCGCACTTGTCAAACGTGTGCTGGAACTTATGGATGGGGATATCCGGGTTGTCAGTGAGGAAGGAAAGGGCAGCGCTTTTACAGTCACGCTGCCTGTGGCGGACGTTAGAAAAATGGGAGGGGTATGAACATGAACGGCGCAGAAGGTCAGCGGAAAGATTTTATGATGTATGAGTATAAGGAAGTGCTTACAGAGAGCAGCAGATTTTCTTTTTTCCTGGACGGATATGAAAATTTTGGCTGGGAACTTGATGAGAGACTTCCTGATGACAGGGATAACCGAAATCCGGTTTCCAAGCAAAGAATAATGCTGCGGATGAAGCGGAACCGAAAGATGGTGAATAAAGCGGAGCTTACAAGGCTTGAGAGAAACTTTGAAGCGTGCATAGATGAGATTGATAAGCTGGAAAAGGCTAAGACTTCCACGGCAACCATGTATGCGCTTGTTCTTGGTATCATTGGCACAGCATTCATGGCAGGTTCCGTGTTTGCAGTGACCGCGCAGCCGCCATACTATATTTTATGTATTGTACTTGCCATACCGGGATTTTTGGGGTGGATACTTCCGTATTTTCTTTATAAAAAAGTTGTAGGAAAGCAGGCGGAAAAGATGACGCCCCTGATTGAAGCGAAGTATGATGAAATCTATGGGATATGCGAGAAGGGGAATAAGTTGTTATATTAATCTGCATGAATCTGCAGGATATGTAAGTTAGAAAGGCAGTTGCAAATTCTTTTCAGATTCGCAATCAAAAACAATATAAAAGTTTTGCGATTTATAACCGCAAAACACTTTTATTTTATAAAGTTTTGCGGTATACTATTTACAGATGGAGGTGGTTACCGTGATTTATAGACCTATGTATGTAGATAGAATAATGGCGTATGTGGATACTCCTTTTGTAAAGGTTCTGACAGGGATTCGCCGCTGCGGAAAGTCTACCATACTAAAAATGATTATGGAAAAGCTGCAGACGGAGCGGAATATTCCTATAGAGCGAATGATAAGCTGCCGTTACGATTCAATGGAATATGAGGATATGACGGCGAAACAAATGTACACGCATCTAAAGGAGCGGCTTTCCCCCGATGGTAAAACTTATCTGTTTCTTGACGAGGTTCAGGAAATCCAAGGTTGGGAAAAGGTTGTAAACTCTTTGATGTCGGATTTTGATGTGGATTTGTATGTGACTGGGTCTAATTCCCGTATGATGTCCTCAGAGATTTCCACCTATCTGACCGGAAGATATATAGCTTTCCGTATTTTTACGCTTTCTTTCTCAGAGTATCTGCTGTTTAAGGAAAAATATGATACGGTTGGCGATTCAAGAAGCGAGCTTGCAGAGTATATCCGTCTGGGCGGTTTTCCTGCAACACATTTGCAGAAGTATTCGCAGGAAGAAATTTACACGATTGTCCGGGATATTTATAATTCGACCATTTTTTCTGATATTGTGAAACGGAATCAGATTAGGAAAATAGACCAATTGGAGCGTGTTGTCAAGTACACCTTTCAAAATGTCGGCAACACATTTTCCGCAAAGTCGATTTCGGATTATCTAAAATCTGAGAGCAGGGCATTGGATAACGAGACAGTATACAGTTATCTGGAAAAGCTGGAAAAAGCGTATCTGCTTCATCGCTGTTCCCGATATGATTTGCAGGGCAAGGAAATCCTTAAAACACAGGAAAAGTTTTACCTTGCAGATAATGCCCTGCGCTACAGCCTTCTCGGCTATCATGCCGACAGCGTTGCCGCAAGTCTTGAAAACATTGTATACCTGGAACTTTGCCGCAGGGGTTACACTGTTCATATTGGCAAAACAAATGACGGCGAAATCGACTTTGTGGCCATAAGGCAGAATGAAAAACTCTATGTACAGGTGACGCAAGGAATCTATTCTGAAAAAACGGAACAACGGGAATACAACCGTCTGCTCGAAATACACGACAATTACCCCAAATATGTACTCAGGGCAGATGAATTTGCAGGAGGAAACTACGAGGGCATTCACACAATGCACATAGCGGATTTTCTGCTCAGTTCAGACTATTAAAATTAAAAGTAGAAATTCTCCGCTTGTAATTTTTGCCACATTCCATACCAAAATGAAAAGAGCATTCCGCAGAGGATGCTCTTTTTTGGCAATATTTGCAATGCTGCCAAAAAATATCCCCATCCAGAATGGAACAAAGACATATGTGAAAAAAGGGATAAAACAGAGAAAAACAGCAAAAAAAAGAGAAAAAGGACGACCTGGAACAAATAACGCCGCCAGGAAATGTATGTGCACGAAACGGACATTTTCTGGAAAGCGGCATGGTTGAAATGATAAACTAATATTGATATAATAACGAACATAATTATCATAAGAAGCGATAATAGCATGCAGGAAAAAGGAGATGAGCAGCGAAAGAAATCTGGTATCACATAGGCAATTTGATATCACAAAGGCAATCTGATATCACAAAGGCAATCTGACATCACAAAGGCAATTTGACATGGCAGAAGACTAGGAGGACAAAGGATGAATAAGGAAAACGGGAATTACCATGAAAAGGAAAATCTTCAAAAAGAAGTATTATTTGAGGATTTTCTTTTTTTGGCAAAAGAGGCGGCGAAAAACAAAACCAATGAGGTGAATCTGGAGGGCGCCAATCCGCATCATACGCAGATTCTGAAAGCGATGTATGCCGGAATGGGGCAGGAAAAGTTTCCCTGTGTTTATGAGGCTTTTCAGAAATGGAAAGCTGACAGAGAGGATTTGCGCTACCGGGAATTTGGGGAAGACGGATGGGAGTTGGGGCTGTTTCCGGAAAAAATCTGCGTAGATGAGTCGGGGCTGCATTTTACTGCGGTAGCCAGCAGTCCCAAATATAACTCGCAGATGACTTTGCAGACGGTGTTACTATCAGCCGGAGCGGACGGGACGCCTGAGGATATTTGTAAAGTCTGTCAGCCGAGTATCTGCTTTGCCCCCCTAAGGAGGCTGTCAGCGGACGTGGGAGCCGAATGGAAGGAAATCGAAAAAAATGGTTCTTCAGAGATTTTACAGGCGCTGTTGATTTATGCAGGCGTGGATGAGGAGGGGCTTTTTCAGTCGAAAGCGTTTCTTTGCGGGTTAGGTCAGACAAACTCTTTTTCGGGGGAATATTTAAATGAGATTCAGGTGAAGGACCCGGTTTTTCAGCGCAAAACAGAGCATAAAGACGACGACCCCTATATCATAAGCTATGGACGCGCCAATCCGTCCCACCCAGACGATTATGATTATGTGGAGGAAACTTTTGACAAGCAGGACATGACATTTCCCTGCAGTGGAGAGGCGGTTTTTAAAAATTCCAAGGATACTTATGGAGGCATTTGTTCTGGCACGGTAGCGACTTCTATTTTCCAACTGGAACTGGAAACGGGCGGAGTAGTCCGTTGTGGCTGCAGCAGCTTCGATGAATATGTATCTTCCAAAGTTTTCGAGGAAACCTGCGGTTTTGCCTGGGATTTTAAAAAGATGCCCTGGGGCAACCGCAATCCTTTTAAAAGACAGGTGGATCTGGCGGCGGATTTAAGGCTGATGCTTGCCTATTATGTCAATGGAAAGTCTGATTCACCAAGGTATATGACGGTCTGTAGCTGCGAGCCGGGCGATCATGATAAAGACTATCAGAAGATTAATAAAATACAGCTTTATTGGGGATGTCTGGAGGAGCATACAGAGGTCCTGATGGCGGATGGAAGCAGGAAACAAATCCGGGATATCAGGGAAGGCGAGTGTGTGCGGGGACTAGAAAATACATGGCGTGTTACGGATGCTCTGACAGGGGAAGAAAAGATTCTATACCGTCTGGATTTTGCAGAACAACCGGGCGGGGAAATCCGGCGCATGGTTAAGTGCAGCGCAGAACACCCGTTTCTTACGGAAAAAGGCGCGGTTTCTGCAAAGGAAATGGAAGTGGGCATCAGTGTGATAGACTGCGAAGGCGTGCGGTTATACCTGGTAGAAAAACAGATAGAGGACATTCATGGTTCTAAAGTATGCAATCTGAAACTGACAGGAATGGACGGGGTGCGTCCGGCGGAAGAGAAAGCGGTGTTTTATGCCAATGGCATTGCAGTAGGCGATAACTGTATGCAAGGATATGTACTACGCATGGAAAGGCAGAGACGGGAAGAGCGGCATAAGCTGTCCAATCGCTGGAGGAAAGATTACGAATCTGCCAAGACTGCCATGAATCTGAGACAGGAAGGAGGAGTCGTATGGGAACAGGATTAACGACGGCCTCTTTGCCGGTGGTTTATCAGATCGTCTGTGCTTTTTCTGAGGATAAGGTTCGCTATCTGATAAGCTGGAGGACGGACGAGGAGGCGGGACCATACAGAATCACCGTGAAAAGCGGGGATACGGTAGTGGGACAAGTCGATGCGGTCTATGGCGTGACAGGAACGATAACTGTAGCGCAGGGAAAAGAGGGAGAACGCTATCTGCTGTCGGTAGAAGCAACGGACGCCCCATCTTCTGGCGGCGGAACCATCGTTCCAGCAAGACCGTTTATGAAGATTCGTCAAGTGGTGGCAGAAAACGCAGAGTCTCTGGCATTGCTTTATGAAGCGTCGGACTGTCTGATAGAAAAAAGCAGTGTTCGTATTCTGGACAAGGAAGGAATTACGCTGGCGGAGCAGACGGTGGATGGTTATCTGGATACCTTTTCTTTGCGTAAATCCGGTTTGATGGGTGTAGAGAGCTTTGATTTGCAATTGCGCTGCGGCTATTATTCCGCCGGCGTGCTGGTCTGGCAGGACTATGGAGATGAGAAAATCCGAATTTGCATGGAGCAGCCCAGGCTGACCTCTCTGCAGCTTGTTTCCGACAAGGATACAGGGTGGAAAGGTTCGTTTTCCTATACTTATGATACGACGTCGGATGAGAGCGGGGCAGCGTGCAATATGGCTTCTGATACGGCTGTTACCGTGCACGATGCGACGTCGGAAACGCCTCTGCTGTATCTGAAACAGGCTGACAGGTATCTTGCGCTGGACGTCGAGAAAAAAGAAGACGCGCAGGAAGGAACGTTTACTCTTTCTGCGGAAGATGCGGCGGAAGTGGACAATGAAGGGATTTTCTTAAAAGTGCAGAAAGGCGTAGCGCTTTCTCTGGCGAGCCTGATGGAGCGGCTTGTAATCGAAACACCGCGGATTGAAGCGGAATATCTGGATAAAAAGCAGTGGGTCTGTCATTTACAGGAAGGCTCTTATGGACGTTATCAGGCGCTCATACGCAAGACGGATGAAAGTCTGGTGAGAGAAAATTTTACCGGCAGGAAATTTACTGCGGACTGGGATGGTGTGAAGTCTGTAAAAATCGCCTGTCAGTCGCATAACGGCATCGGACCGTTTACAGAGGAAATTCTGATGGAACGTCCGCTGTATCAGTGGAACAACGGGCTGTTGTACCGGGATACGCTGCCTGGAGATGGACAGGCGGGAAATATCAGCCTGGAACTGGAATTGTCTCAATTTGAAGGAAGCATTACGCAGGGAGCCTTTTCCCTAAGCGCTGCACAGGCTTCGGAGCAGGAAACGGATACGGTCAAGGCAGTCCTGACGTTATCCTCATCCGTGTGGGAAACGGAAGAAGAGAAAAGGGAAACATTGAAACAGGATTATCTTGCCTTTATAAAGCTGGCGGCGGAAAGAATAACGTCGCAAACAGATATGGAACGGCTTATGCAGGCAGTCGGTGATGTGATGCCGATGCTGCCGGAAGAAATGCTCTGGTATCAGGGCGGCTATCTGGAACACTTTTGTCTGTTAAAAAAGGACATGGGCGTCCGGGTCACTTATGGGCAGTATCATATCGTGGAAGACCGAAGCGGCGGGGATTTGCAGTATTATAACGGGTTTGCCGGAAGCAGCACGGAAGATTATTTTCTCATCAGACGCGGGGAAAATCTGACGTTTGAGCCTTTCTTGTATCTGTTGGCAAATTCTGGCTATATGTGCGGATTACAGCAGCCATCCTATGGGCATACAGCGGTAGAAGGCGGCGCAGGGATTCTGGATTTTCATTACGGGGAGCTGTTTAGCCCTTGGCTTGCGCTGTACTATCCAGATAGTGTTATCCGGCTGGATATGCAGGGCGCCCAGAAGGCGCAGGACAATGAATGTCTGACGGCGGCGGAATCCTTACAATATCTGCTGGCAGGTATCGAGGATTTATATGAGAAAGGATATGCAGAACACATGTATTCGATGCATATGCGGGGACGGGCGCATTTCTCACCGCTGATACGGATTTGGATAAATGGGGAAAAGAGGTATGTCGTGCTGGGCACGCAGCTTGCGGATATGATGTCGGAACAAGAGGCAGGGTGTGAGGAATTGATAATACGCCGCCACGGTGCAGTGTATACAGCCGGAATTTTGGGAAGGGAAGACTTGCTGCTGCTTCCCCTGATGCATGAGGATGAAGTAGAGGTAATTCTATGAGTGTATTTGAGCGGATGGAACAAGGGCTGTACCGGCATAGCGACTGCCCCCAGACTCTGTTTTTCCATACGGACACTACGCAGGTAGAACGGCTGGAAATCGAAGAAAGCTGGAAATGCATGGACGGAGTCTATCTCTTTGTCAGTTCCAATCTGGAAGAAAGCGGTGCGCAGGATTGTATGGACAGGCTTCTTAAATCAGGTATCGGCGCAGGATTCGTCTGGGCTTTTCTGGAAGAAGGACGGCTGGTAAAGTGGTATGCCCTTCCGCGGCAAAAGCGGCAGCAAAAGCCGTTCCGCTTCTATGTGCAGAATATCGGGCTGATATTGCCCAAAGGAATCCAGATTGCATGGGAAGAGGAGCAGAGGTCTTTTCTGATAAGCAATGCTGATGCATCCGCCTATCGCTTTGTCATGGAAGAAGAAGGCAGTCTGTGTGGAAACAAGATTCGGCTTAAAATGGACGGCAGCGCTGCCGGGTGCTTTTCTTTTGAAGCATTACACACCGGGGAGGAGTGGTTACAGCCGGGACTCTGGTATAGCTGGGCACAGCCGCAGAACGTTTCGCATATCCCCGATTATATGGAATTTATCGGATTTATACCCTTTGTGATAGAAGAGGGGACGAAACTGGAATGCACGTTTGATTTACTGCGGCTGGAAAATGAGCAGCGTACCTGGATATCGGTGTCTGCGGAGTCTCTGGATACCCGGCTCTGGCGTCTGTTTGGGGAACCGATGAAAATAAAACCTCAGCCGGGAGCGGGGATGGTTTTGCAGAAAAGATGTTATTTAAGGACGGGTGCTTTCCGGTACTATTTTGCACCCTATGGAAAATATGACATTTTATCGGAGTCTGGCAGATTTGTGCCGGGATTGTCTTCTTTAGAATATATCCGCTATGGCGAGGACGCCAGTCTGTATTTTGCGCCCCATTTTCCGGCGCATATCACACAAAAACAGGAATTGGACGCCGCTTCCACGCTGCCCTATGTGGAAGTGTCCGACAGTGAGAAAGCCGGCTATTATTCGCAGGCAATGCAATCGGCTTTTTTTGCAATGACAGGGGACGATATGCTGGACTATGCGGAAATCCCGTTCCTCTTGGCAGAAGAGACACCGCCGGTTCCGGTGATGTGTCCGCAGGGTATTTGCAAAGGAAGGCAGCATATGGAAGCATTGGAAGTCCTTCTAGCGCATGAGAGAAACCGGATCATGGGCAGTAGTCTTTTACCGGATATCAATACTGCTTCAGAAGAGGAAAAAACAGCCGTGACGGCATGTGGGCTTACGGTGTGTTATACAGAAAAATCATTGCAGGAAAATAAATTCACAAAGGTTTCTTTCGGGGATGACTTCTGGATGGAAGAGGTGACGGGCGCTTTGAAGGCGGCATTTTTGAATAGTCATCCGTTTCTGCTTATCGCAGAAGAAGAGGAGCTATTTCCCTATATCGGGAAGCTGTGCTGCCATCCATGCATTGAAGGCTGGCAGTTTCTGCTGACGGAAGAAAACTGGAGGGAAGCCTTGCCGCTGCTGTTATGCAAATATACGACGGCATATTCCATAACGGAGCTGGCAGACAGGCAGGAGCTTTGGAGTTATGGCGGCAAAAAGGGAAAAGAACGGCTGGAACAGGTGATTACGCAGGTGAATAATGCGTTCTTTATGGACTTAGAGGCATTTGATTCCCTGCGAAGTCTGTTGAACGATAAGGAATGGTGCGGCGCGCTGTTATTTTCCGTTCCGGTAGAGGGACAGGGGCTGCCGGCGGAATTACAGTTTCTGCTA
The DNA here is from genome assembly GCA_023663465.1 of Muribaculaceae bacterium. Classification (GTDB taxonomy): domain Bacteria; phylum Bacillota; class Clostridia; order Lachnospirales; family Lachnospiraceae; genus UBA3282. Next base: position 15,489 of record JAMPHJ010000031.1, read on the forward strand.
AACTGTGCGGAAGAAGGAAAACTAGAAGGACATTATCTGGAATTTGCCAGCCGCAGTATCCGGCGGGATATAGAAGGCGGCGCCACACTGTCTGACTCCATGATATCGGGTGTTATCTGCCAGGGGCAGTCGCAGTGGCATTCGCCGGAAGATATTGATTACAGTTGTTATTTAAAAGAACTGATTGTGCATATGGAACATTCGTTAGTGCAGGAGTTTCAGTGCAGGGCTGCTTTCGTGATAAACCGTCTGTTCGGCGCGGCGTTGTCCGCAAGAGAACCGGAGGAAGGCAATGCGCTGATTCTGGAAGCGCGAATGGAACAGGGGGAAAATGGAGAACGCAGTTACCGTTATCAACTGCTCTATGAGACGGAATATCAGGTCTTATCTTCCGCCATTACTGGCGTGCGTTTTACCGGACTTACGCTCCAGTGTGAGAATGCGGATATCGGGCGTTTTTATCTGTCTGGAAGATTGTCGCTTGCCCTGTTGGAAGGCGCGGATATGCTAAGTTATGGGACAGTGGAAGAAACGGCGGATATGCACGGGATTCGGAGAGGACTGGCGGAAGTGAAAGATTCCTGGCTGGGATTTACAGGACTGGAAATCCGGGGCGGCCGAAACGGCTATACCTGCAGGATGGATACGCCGATGTTCGATAAGGACAGTCCATGCCGTGCCGGTTCCCTGGCGGAACAGTTTCCCATCTATGTAACCGGAATCGAAGTGCATGAAGACGACGGCATTTTACCGGAAGATTTAGGATTCTGCGGCATGGAGGCGGGAGTCATGCAAAAAGAGCTGACGTCCTGCTGGACAGGAATTGTCTGGAGGCTGGAATTTGGCACGATGGGAGCGCTGGCTTCTGGGATTCTGCCACATTTTACCTTTCTGACCGCATGGAGTAAAGCGGAAGATGCAGAGTGGAAAGAAATCGATAAAAGCAGGGAAAACGCAGAGCCGGGGTATTATTTTGGCGGAAGATTCGGAACGGAAAAAGCTAAGGACGCTTCCTTTTCCATCGAAAGCGTATTGCAGGTGGGATTTGGGCAGATGGAATGGAATCAGGACGAGGCCTGGCAGCTGACACTCCGTAACTTCTTCGTAAAGATACTAGGATACTCTTTTCCACCGGGCAATAACCGGCTGGCTCTATTTAGTGAAAGCCGTGAAAATCCGCAGCCCGGCTGGTTTGCATCGTATAAGGAGGAGGGAAAGTGAGCGCGTTAGCCAGAATCACCATACATTATATCGGACAGGGCAGTTGTAATATCGTCGAGACTTTTGACGGGGGCGGAAGCATCAGGACGCTTAGCGTCTGCGATATGGGCTCGGAAGGCGCGGAATGGGCAGGCTGCCATAAATGGCGGGATTTAGCGCCCGCGAAACGGTTTGCATACAACCATTTGCTGAATAGTCTGCAATCCCACGGCGGAAAGCTGGATATGCTTTCCTTATCCCATCTTGACAGCGATCATGTAAATATCATGGAAGAGATTCTCAGAGGGGAAATGGAAAAAGGGGAAGATACACGGATTTTAAAATCTATCGACAAAGTTTATTTTGGCGGGACTCCGTCATCTACCTATAGCCTGAAAGGGCTTTCGGAGTGTTCCTATAAGACCTTAGGTAAAAAAAGCAATAGAAATGAAAAAGTACAGAAAATTGCGGAATTGCTGGAAGCAATGAACATCCCGGAAGATCAGGTCTTTTTCTTATCCGGGTATTCCAATTACGGAGAGGGGAAGACCCCGGATCATCATTGTCTTATGAAAGATACCGGTATTCCGGGCGGCTTTAAGTTGTATCTGCGGATGTGGGAAAACCGTATGTTTCAGTCCACGACCGGCGTTTATACGGATGGAGGCGATATCAATAGTAATTCCTCCATCGTAGTCTGCGAGATTTATGCGGGCAGTGAGATACTTGCCGCGGTCATTTTTATGGGTGATGCGACTTATCTGACCATGAGTGAAATTGTGAAAAAATATAACAATTACGATAATCCGCAAGAGGTGTTTCCTTTCCTTGCGGCGCCGCAGAGAATCCTTGTAGCGCCGCATCATGGATCGCTTAGGACGGCGTGCAGGGGTTTGCGGATAAAAGTAAAAAACAGCACGATTGCAGACAGACTTACGGATTTGATGCAGTTTTGCAATATCGTAAAACCGACGACAGTAATCGCCAGCGCAAATTGTCCCCCCGATTATCCTTACAGGCATCCGAGTGACAATGTTTTAGACAGGCTATCCGGAAATCTGAATGATACGGGGCAGCATATGAATAACGTGTTTTGCTGTAATGAACAGACTTATGAATGGACCTATGTACAGCAGCAGATAGCCAAGGAAAAATTTACGACTTACTACAGTCTGGAGGATGGGCAGGGCGGGTATCGTAAAATCGTCATAGAGATCGATGCACAGACAAGGAAAGTTACGGTTTGTCCGCTAGAGGAGGCTTGATAAATGGGAGAGACATTCGAGATATCCAGTTTACGGCAGTATCTTGCGCAAATGGTCGGAGAAAATGTGGCGAAGAGTGTGATAGAATTGTTAGGCACAGATATCGGGATTCCTAATGCGGCGGAAGAGGAAAAAGAAGATTACCGGGTGTGTGCGGGAGAATTTGCGTGGAAAGGCATCGCTTTTCAGATTGAGATAAGAATGAGTTATCAAGAGGAAAGGTGTCTGATAGAAATAGAACAGATAACGGAATCCTTTGACTGGCAGGAATGGATGCCCGATGGCTGCAATATGCTTGCAATCAATTCTGCCGGGGGCTATGTAGACAGCGGAGCGCCTGTTATCGGCGGCAGGGTCAGGGATTTGGTTGTCCAGATAGATTCGGATTATATCTTAGGCACATTCAGTATGTGCCTTGAAGGCTCCAATGAGTTACTACTTAGGTTGTTTCCAGAGTTAGCAGAGACTAACTATCTGGATTCCATGAGATGGGGAGGGGATGGAATCGGCATTTTTGGCTCCAATGCCCAAATGAGTCTTTGGGCGAATGACAAAGATACCTATTGTGACTGTAGGGCGGAGCTTGCTTTGATAGGGGATGGGGGTGAGGAACAGGTAGGATTGGAGTTTGAATATATGCAGATATGCATCGCCTTGGGGGTGGAAAATGCGGCAAGAATCTATTCCTATATTATCCCGGAAGAAGAACCGGTTCCTAAGGTGGCGCAACTGCGTCTGGATTATTATGACAGCAGAAAAAGGCTGGGAATGGGCAGGGAAATTATCGTCCAGATACAGGAAAACGGAGACATACAGGCAGCGCTGGATATGGCGGATTTCATAACAAGGATTACGAAGGATGACTTTATCAAATGGTTTGGAATGTCGCCTATCCAATTTATTGAAAGATGCATAGACAACGATATGGAAAATGGCACAGTCGATACTCTGCCCATAGGGGAAGATCCCTTCCTTGAATTGTTATACTACGATTTGTTCAATGCAACGGACGGTGTATTGGAGGCATATTTTCCTGTCCGCGCCTTGGTCTCTGGACAGTCCATTCTGGCGGCAAATTATCTGGCGTCGGGGTTTAGGCTGCGCATAGACTATTGGGTGTACGGAGAGGTAGATGTAACATATTATATCGAGTTTCCGGCGAATGCGGATTTAAGCAGGATATGTCAGGAAGTCTATGTGTATCGTAAAAGATATTATGATATTTTCTCTATGGCAGTCGTGGAACTTGTCGATACAGACGGCGATATGCAGATAAATCTACAGGAATCGTATGATGACGGGGGCGTGTTAGATGAGTGTATAGAAGAATATGCAAAGTTGATTCTGGTAAGCGCAGGGAATGACGGAGAGCCTTTTCTAAATGGTGAGGGGTCTTTTCTAAAGGATGAGGAGTCCCTTTTGATCAAAGATTTCCGTGTCAGGGGCAATCTGCACACGATGAATCTGGATATGCAGATAACCGTAAATACCGGGAAGTTTCTTCATTTGCGAGTCTCTTCTCTACTGACTTTGGTATTGGAAGAGCTTCAATTTATGATAGCGTATGAAAGGTCATTGAAAAAGATAGGTCTGGGCGCAAGAACAGCTTTACTGATTGGGGATGAGAAGGCGTCTCTCTATGCAGGCGCAGTCTATGAAGAAGGGCTGTTTACCTTCCGTCTGCATCTGCTGGACGGCAGTCTGTCCATATCCGGTCTGGTGGAGGCGGTTACCGGATGGAATATCCGGGATTATATAGACCTTATGCTGGAAAATCTGGATATCATGTGGCGGCAGGAGAAGGATTGGTACTTCCGGGGGCGGCTTGGGATGGCATTTACGCTGCCGGTATTAAACCGTGTAAAGTTATTTTTTGATTATGATATCAGCAGTCAAGGCGGCGCGGCGAATGTTGCATTACATGGCAGTTTTTATTTTTATCAGTTTATGATTGCTGCGGGGATTGCTTTTTCAGGGGATACGGCGTCGCAGCCCCCAACCTATACTTTCAGCCTGAAATTCCAGGATATGACTCTGCAAGCGGCATATACAGAGGATACGCTGCAATTTTCCCTATCGGACAATCTTACGATAGGCAGTCTGATTAGCGCGTTGATGAAGCTGATTCGTCCTAATGTAGAATACCGTCTGCCCTCGCCCTGGGATTTATTGAACCGGGTATCCCTAGGCGGGATTACCATCCTGATGAAGATGGGAGAAACCGGAAATGGTCTGGAGAAACCGAAAGAAATTGTCGTAAGAAAGCCGCTGGGAATCAATTTATTGGTGGCAAGGATTGAAGCGATTACCCTGCGCTATTATGTGGAAGAAGCGGTAGAGCGGGACGAGCTTGGCGCATGGAGCGGCGAATATCGGGAAGTCGATGCGGCGAAAGACCGCTTTGAAGTGATTCTGGAAACCGGTCAAAATGCAGAGAATATAGAGAATACTGAAAATACAAAGAATACGGAAAATCGCAGACTGTCGGAAGAGCCGCAGGAGTATCGCTGGGATTTGCTGCATGAACAGGCGCCGTCTCCGTTAGGGGATAAGCAGCCGGTAGTAAAGGTACATTCTTTTTCCATCGCAAGGAATGTGAATCTGGGACAGCCGAGGAAAGATCAGACCTTGGAAAAAGTAGTGACAGAAATCGAACAGTCGCTAGAAGGCGGGGCTTTTTACGATGTCCAGACAGGGTGGTATGTCAGCGCAGAATTGACGATTGCCGACTCGCTTTTGGCATGGTTGTTATTCTATGATCCGGAAATTTATGGATTTCAGGTGCGGTTTCAGGATAATCTGCTGCCCGGCATGAAGGGGCTGGACGTTACGCTGTACTACCGGAAAGTGACGGATGATATCGGCGTCTTTTATTTAAATGTCACCTTGCCGGAGGCTTACCGTAAGTTACAGCTTGGAGCGTTTGAACTGACGATTCCGACGCTGGAAGCGTGGCTGTATACGAATGGGAATTTCAAGATTGACCTTGGGTTTCCCCATAACGGTGATTTTTCTCAATCCTTTACGTTTGGCATGGGCGCCTGGCATGGCGCGGGCGGGGTTTATTTCGGCTGCCTGAATGGGGATACTTCTACACAAACGCCGAAAATTTCTAACGGCTTTTTTACTCCGGTCATTGAACTGGGCATCGGGCTTATGTTTGGCGTGGGAAAGGGCTTTCGTGCAGGTGTCTTGTCACTGGAAGCCTATCTGGAAGTTCGAGGGATTTTTGAAGGAGTGTTTGCCAGATTCCTGCCGGAAAACGGTGGGGAAAGCGCGCTATATTACCGCTGCATGGCGTCAGTATCCATCTATGGAAAAATTAGCGGGGAAGTCGATTTCAAGATTTTAAAAGCGGGATTTCTGCTGGAAGCTTCCGTGCGCGCTGCTGTGACATTAGAAGCGGGGGAAGCTGCGCTGGTTGTTTTTGCCGCGTCCTTGACGGTCAAGGCTTATTTAGAAATTCTATTTATTCATTTGAGTTTTTCTTTCCATGTATCCTATGAAACCTCTTTTACGCTGGGAAAAAAGACGGATACACCCTGGCAGAAAGTAGAAGGAGCGCGGACCATTCCGGCGCGTCTTCTGACAGGATGTTTGTCGGAATGTCTGCCGGAGGGGGAAATCGCGGAAGGGACATTTGACTGGCAGGTCGGAACGATTACAGAGGAGCCGGAGTTATTGGAAGCTGCGGTAATTCCCTATTTTACAGTCCACAGACTTCCCAGCAGTTGGAGTAGTGACAGGGGAAAAGAAATACAGGATACGGATTATAGGACGGCGTTTCTAACGGTCATGGATATGGACACACTGCGCCGGCTCGTGCGTCTGCTGGTAAAACGGTCGTTCAAGGCGGCGGGGGCGGATGATACGATTACACTGGAAACGCTGGAAGGACTCATCCGCGAAGTGGAGGATGAAGATTCGCCGGCTTTTACGCTAAAGCTGCTGGATGAATTTTTCCAGGATAATATCCATATGGTTCTGACAGCGCCGCAGGAAGAGGAAGAAAACGGGGAACAGGATAGCGCCGCGCTGCCGCTGCCGCCTCATCTGCTGTTATGCTGGAAGAGTGCAGAGGATAGCAATGCGGATGAGGAAACGCGTGACTTGGCGACATATTATCCGGTAGATGACGCCTGGCTGGAACAATTCCGCAGATATTATGAAAAGCTGCAGCTTTTACAAGATACGCAGCAGATAGAGCAGACGCAGGATATACAGGAAACACAGAATACACAGTCTTTTGAGGCTATAATCTGGCGGGAATACATCCAGATGCTTACGAAACAGGCGCTGAGCACGGCATGGGAGTATGTGCAGGAACTTGCCGGAAATTTCGCAATAGAGGAATCCGGGCTGCGGATGATGCTGCAGACAGAAGTTGCCATAGACGTGCTGCTTACTGCGGTGGATGACCATACGGATACCTACCGCGCCATTTCTTCCAGATTCCTGTTAGGCGGAATGGAAATTCCGCAGGACGGGGAACAGCAGGCGATATACGAATGCATGGGGCAGCAGTTTCCATCGAAAGCGCCGGGCGGACAAGCCGCAGAGACGGCGCATATCCTAGAAATCCGTGAGTCCATCGCAGACCCGGCAGGATGGATATCCTTCGCCCAGGCAAAGATGTATCAAGGCAGACTGCTAAGGACGGATGAGCAGGATATTTTAAAGATTACGATTACCAATGCCCAGCTTGCCTACCCGGAAGAAGCGGCGGTAGTCTTTGCGCCGGATGGGGAACCTCGCCAGATTGCACCGGAGCAGGAGCGGGAAGGCGAGATACCTCTAAATGCAGGGCAGCCGGTTTATGCAGGGGATGAAGAACAGCCTGTAGGATGGCTCTGGAAACCCTCTCTGCCGCTGCGGGGATTATCAGGATATTCGCTAAGAGTGCAGGATTCTATGGATGATTTCGCTTGGCGGGGACGGAAAACGAAGTCGAATAGCGGCAGGTTTGGAACCGGCGTTTTACTCGTATTTACGATAGCGCGCACAAATGCGGATGGCGTGTATGTATTTTCCAGCATGGAAGAAGTGTCGCAGAGTAAATTGAAAGAGCTGCTGGCGGATGAAATACCGGAGTTTGGCTGCATACGGCTGCTGCTTCCATCCCAGCCGCAGCAAAACCGGAGTGATGCATGGTGGTATCAGAAAGATACGGACATGGAATTGTCGGTTTTTCGTTCAAACATATCCGATACCGTGCGTAAAAATAAAACGACTCTTTCCGAGGAGGAAGAGCCGGAAAGTCTGGTCTGGGAAAGCACGGAAGATATCGAAAAATTTCTTAGGCTGTTACAAATTTGTGCAGAAACTGGAGGCAGGGGACATTTCCTGTTTTGCGGGACGATTCCGGTCTCTTGTTTTGGCGAAGATGGTTATCTGCGTGCAGGGCTTTTACTTGTGACGGATACGGAAACCTTCGATGCGGCGGACGTGGTCTGGCTGGAAGAGGAATATGATGTCAATAACAGCGTTCCGGTTCTTGCGGGCGGCAATATTCCCCCGATGACGACTGCCAGTCTGCCTTTGGGGTGCGTGGGATTTACGATGGAACTGATACCACAGGAAGAGGGAGGACAGGCGTTTTCCCTGATGCATTTTCGCACCGGCGAGACAGAAAACTTTGGGGAATCTTTGCGCTCCCTGCCACTGCTGATGAAAGAAGACGGCGAATACTGGCGTTATGAACAGGCAATTCCGGTGGCAAAGTTAGCGGACACAGAGGAAATTGACAATCCCTATGCAGGAATACTGCCGGAAGATTACGATGCCAGTGGGGAAAAGAAACGACTGTCTCTTCCTATCACATTTTATTTAAGCGACGTGGCAGGAAATGCGTCGAAAGAGTCGGACAATCCTTTGCAGCTTGTGACAGGATATACGGACGTCCTGACTTCCATAACGGGATTTCCAAATACGGCGGCGGTTTATCTGATTGACAAGGGCGATAAAGAAAATACTTGTACGCTGCAGATTGTGGTTTCCTGTAATGGGCAAAGGAGCGGAGAATCTGCGGAAGCCGCCGGACTCGCAGAAAAAATTTATTATCAGCTTGCGCAGGCGGACGTCACCATAGAGGCGGAATGCAGTCTGACACAGGAATCCTTTTCCCTGGAAAAAGAAAAGCTTCTCGCGTATCTGCAGCAGCTTTCTCAGTGGCTGCGGGAGAAACAGGAACCGCCGCAGGAAGTGGTTTTTGATTTTCCTTTTTCCCAACCGGATGAAACATTACGCGCAGAGCGAATCCTGCCGCTTAGGACTCTGGTAAGGTTTGCCAGGGATACCGCTTATGTAGAAAGCCGTAATCCGGCTGCCGCCACCGTGGAAGCAGTTCTTACGCCCAAGGAAGAAACGGAATTGTTTGCCCATCGTCTGGAACAGGCGATACCGGGGTTGAAGGTACTGGAACAGCAGGGTCTGTACGCAGGATTTTTCGGTGGAGAAGGTCTGCTGCATCTGGAAATGAAAATGGATGGGCTGGCGGATGGTATGTATGCCTTGCCGCCGTTAGCCAGAGAGCGCATGTCCAGAGAAAATATCCCGGTGTACCTGTTTGATGGGGAAGAGACACAGATTAACGCATATGATATTGACTTAGAGCAGTGGGCAGCCGAGTTTCTGGCTTTTTATGAGACCTTGCTTTCCAGTGAAACGTTGGCGGTATTGGCGAAGAGACAGGAGGATACGCAGGAAAAAGTACGGAAACTTCTGGAAGTAAAGCGCAGACTTGCCAGAGTCATATCCGATACGGTGCAGAATGTGTTTGGCGCACAGGATACTTACCGGGAGGAAGCGCGCGCAGCGCTGGAAGATGAGTTGCTGAAAAACATTCAGGAGGGATTCCGTTTCTGCGGAATTGCAGCCTATGGATTGGAGCTGCCACAGGATATGGAATTTGACGGCGGTCTTAACCGGGAGGGCATGACGATAACCAAACTTACCGGGAAAGCGGCAGTCGTTTTTGCCTATCCTTCCAACCCCTATGCAGTCAGCTCGGTATCCATGTCCGGGGTAGCGTATCAACCGATGTATTTAAGGGATAAGACAAACGACACATGGTATCGCATCGTGCGTCCGGCGAAAGAAGAACAGACTGCAGTTACGATTGATTTGGAAAAGGATGAGGAAGGCAATGAAATCCGCCTTCCGGTGCCGCTTAGGGAATACCCGAAACAGGCAGCGCTTTGGACGCAGAGAGGTATTTTAGAAACTACGGAAGGTCTGGGGGAAATACCGGACTGGAGCTATTGTGTGGATATCGCCCTATCGGCTGTTGCGCAGGATACCTATACCTTGCAGCTATTCAGGAAAGAATCAGAGCGGACTGTAGGAAATAGCGGAGATTTGTTTGAGATGCTGGCGTCTTTTATACAAAGTCGCGAGAAACTATATCAGGCAGTGACGGATTCAGACAAGATTGTCCTGCTTCTGGAATGGTTTCTAGAACTGGCTGAGAAAATCGTCGCAGTCTGGCGGACGAGTATCTGCAAAGAAGAGCCGCAGCAAGGCATTATTTTTGACAGCAGATTTGATGAATCAGGCTTTTTGGAAAAAATAGAGGTACAAACGCTGCAGTCTGCAGAACAATATCCAGTAATGACTTGTAGGGATAAAAACGGCGTCATCTATGAAATGACTGCCGAGCAGTCGCCGGAGGGCATGGTTTATCGACCAGCGGGAGGAAAGACGGATATCCTGGCCGGGGAAGAAATGATAGTATCCCTGGAGTTTCGGGGATTGTCACTATTGCAGGACCATCAGATGCGGAGTGGCATTTCCTGTGTGCGCAACCAATATTTTGAAGGCATTCCGATTCCAGCCGCAGAAGCTTTCCTATACCGGACGCCCAGAAACTGTTTCCCTGATTGGGTGAAACCCTTTTACCGGGTATCGGAAAGGCTGGATTGCGGTATCTGGAATCTGGAAAATTTAAACCAGGCAGTCCTATCTTATGCCGGCGAACTGGATACGCAGATTTATGTATTCTGCCTGACCAGAATTGCAGACGGTCTGGATTCCAGATTTCCGGTCAAAAACAGAATCCGCGGCCCCGTAGATGAAAGTGCGGTGCAGCGTCTGTATGAACAGGTGGAAAACTGGCGGCAGGAGGTTTTAAAAACCACGGACTGCGACGGATTTCTGGTGCAGTTGTCAGCATATGCCGACGCCCAGGCGTGGGAGCCGCTGCTGGAGGTGGAGCAGTTGTATTTTAGGATGGGAAGCAGTTGATATCAAGCTGCGAAGTGCAATGCGGGCATCTGGTGGCTTCGATTGCAATTTCGGACTTACAGAATGGGCATGTTTTGGTAGTGGGGGCTTTGGGCGGCTCCGGTTTGTGGACGCGGGACATTGCCGTATTCATGATTTTTACAAGCAGAAAGACAATCAGCGCCATAATCAGGAAATTGACGATGGCAGTGATAAATTTTCCATAATACAGCGTGACGCCGCCAGTGATATTCCATGCCAGCTGGTCAAAGTTCATTCCGCCGAATAAACCAAGTATTGGATTGATAATGTCGTTTACAAGGGAAGAAACAATGTTTGTAAACGCACCGCCGATAATAATACCGACCGCCATATCCATGACATTGCCTTTGCTGATGAATTTTTTAAACTCTTCCATAAATTTTTTTACCATTTGTATATTCCTTCCTTTCTCTTGTGTAGTCATACACTATGCCCATTCTATCACGAATTTTCTCGACTAACAACCGGTTCCACGGAAATCAATTTTCAGTCAGCTTATTAATGCTGAATAGGCAGGGCAGATAGAAATCCCGCGAAGGCACGCTCTCACTCCGTGAAAAAAGCAGCGGTACTAAGTTCAAAAGCCGCGTTGCGCCTTTTTCACTAAGGACCGGCGTTTTTCAAGGACCTTCGTGGGATTTCTATCTGCCCTGCCGGCACCATGTTAAGGAGCTGACTGAAAATTGATTTCCGTGGCAAAAAGATGGTATTTCTTGAAAAAACGCTATGGTTATAGTAAGATAAGGAGTGGGATTTCCGGGCTTTTGCTGGAAGATAAAATTCCCTGACCTCTTGTCAGATTTGGCAGGAGGTCAGTATTTATGTGCGGCGGTAGAAAATACAGAAGATGAAAAACAGAAGATGAGCAGCCCATGTAAGGGATGGGAAGACAGTGGAAAATATAAAATACAAAATACGTTAAGATAAAATGTTTGGGGAAGTGATTGGATGATAATTAGTAGTTTGAAGGTTATGGTAGAGTTATTTGCATATTTATATTGTTTAGCAGAATTATTCGGAAAGAAATTTAAACTTAGTATTTATGCAGTGGTGTTTATTATTTTTGATTTATTTCTGTTTTCGGGTCTTAACGATTATGGATTCCCGGACTATCTTTCATCTTTGGCTTATTTGGGTATGTTTCTATATGCCTTTATGTATTATAAGGAAAGCATTAAGTATACTTTGGTGAATTGCTTTTTAGCGGCAGTCATAGTGTCTTTATTACAGTTGTTTATGTTTTTGCCATTATATAATTTATTCTTTGCGAATTATGGACAAGGAGTAATACATGAACTATTGATTAATTGTTGTTGCTTTTTAGTGATTGCGGTATGCTGTCATAAAGTAAAATTCAAAATGTTGTCGGATTTTGTTATTCATAGAAATAGATTGATTACAGGGATTTCCATACTCATTCTTTGCGGAATGGCGGTCAGCTTTTATCAGATGATAAAAGAAGCTAAAATATTTGGAGCAGCATATCTTCAAATGATATACTTCATTTTACTATTTCTGTTTACAATCTATGAATGGCAAAAGTCTAGGATGGATGTAGAGAAAAAGAAAGCGCAGTTAGAAATGAACCGGTTATATTATGGTGCATATGATCAGTTGATTATGTTAATCCGGGAGCGACAGCATGATATGAAAAATCATATCAATGCGATTCTGAGTATGGTTTATACGACGGACAATTATGAAGAACTGGCAGCAAAACAGAAGGAATACTGCAATGAAGTTTTGGGGAAGAACGAGCAGACGAAACTTGTTGTATCTTCTGGCAATCCATTGATTGCAGGATTTTTATATAGCAAGATACAGGAAGCTGAAGCAAAGGGGATAATGGTAGAGTATCATATCGGAATAGGAAAAACAGACTCATTTATTCCAGAGTATGAATTGGTGGAAATGATAGGCATTCTGGTGGATAATGCCATAGAAGCGTTGACTTGTGGTGATACGAAGACAGATTCAGAAAATGGAGTTTTAAAAATTCGGCTGACTTTGCAGGAGACGGAAACGACAATGGAGTTAATAGTGGCAAATACCAGCGCAATTTATGAAGAAGATATGACGGAGCGTTTCTTTGAGTCGGGTTATAGCAGCAAAGGGAAAGGACGGGGAATCGGACTATCGAAGTTAAAACGGTTTGTACAAGATAAACAGGGTGTGATTATTGTCAGTAACGAGCTGTATGAAAATAGAAACTATCTTGTTTTTACAATACAAATTGAAAAACATATCGGAAAAGAAAAAAGACAGAAATCTAAATAATAGAATTTCTGTCTTATAAGTAATTAGTCTTCAACCGGAAAGTCCGGTTCACCGAACAGAAAATTGCTACGACCGCTAATGAAGTAAACATAAAACATGCCAAGACAAGCGTTGCAGATAGCAAACATATTCTTTTTAAGCCAGTTTTTCATGATATTTCACCTCCTTGCATAATTTTGTTATAGCTAATTGAACCGTGTGGAATACAACAGTCCAAAAACTGACAATAAGGTAAGGGCTGGACGAAAAAATGAAAAATAAAACGGCTACAAAGAAAACAACCTGGAAATTTTGTACTTTCGCTTTTTTTACAATACGTTCGGCTGCAGCCGGTCTTTCTTTTAAGGACGTCGGTCCGATGAGATAGTCTGAAATAGCACACACAAGTAAAATAAGGTAAACTGCCAAGGGGTGTACGGTTACAAATGCCGGAAGGATATTAATTACGGTATATAAATAGACGAACGAAACCAGCAGACAGGTTATATATTTACGGAAATGAAGTCCGCCGGTACGCGTGCGCAGCAGGATTAATGGAACGATTGCGAAAAGAAATTCCACAAATTTGCCTGTCGCATAGAAGTAGATTGCAAACAGCAATGTCTTACTCACATCATATAGAATACCGGTCAGGGAAAATTGTATCAGTTTTATCTGATAGTCGGAATATCCGTATGTTGTCTGCACTTTGTTCATAAGATATTGCATAGCGTATTCCCAGCCTTTCTTGTCTATTTTTGCTTCAATCCGTACTTTTTTGATTTGCCTGTGTTTCTGATTTTGCGTTTTTATGTCCTTATTGTACTTGATAAATATAGGAACATTATTGTTTTTGCTTAAAATATGGAAATTC
>JAMPHJ010000032.1 GCA_023663465.1 Muribaculaceae bacterium
TATGGTCGGTAAAATGTCGGCGTTCCAGATTCAGAATCTGCTGGTGGCGTATAAGGAAAGGTTTGATAAAGATAATTTTATTAAAAACCTTCTGCTGGACAATCTGCTGCTGGTGGATATCTACAGCCGTGCGAAGAAACTGCATATCCAGACGGACGAGCGGCGGGCGGCGCTGATTATTGAGACCGACAATACCAAAGAAAGCAACGTACTGGAAATCATGCGCACCTATTTCAGCAGTAACAGCAAGGATTTCGTCACGGCGGTGGATGAGAATAACGTTATCGTTGTAAAGGATTTGTCGGAAGGCGACAGTAATAAAGAAATTGAGAAAACTGCAACGGGCATAGCGGCTTTTCTGGACAAAGAGCATCTGAAGAACGTCAGGATTTCTTACGGAACGACTGTCAGCGAAATCAAAGAGGTAAGCCGTTCCTACAAAGAAGCCAAGATGGCGCTGGACGTAGGCAAAATTTTCTTTAGCGAAAGAAACGTCATCGCTTACAGCGAACTGGGCATCGGGCGTCTGATTTATCAGCTGCCGATTCCGTTGTGCAAAATGTTCATTAAAGAAATTTTTGACGGGAAAAGCCCGGATGATTTTGACGAGGAAACACTGGCGACCATCAACAAATTTTTTGAAAACAGCCTGAATGTGTCGGAAACATCCAGACAGCTTTTTATCCATAGAAATACGCTTGTCTACCGGCTGGACAAACTGCAGAAAAGCACAGGACTGGATTTACGCGTATTTGAAGACGCAATTACGTTTAAAATTGCGCTGATGGTTGTAAAATACATGAAATATATGGAAAGTTATGAGTATTAGGAGCAGGGAAGTTTGAAAGGAGCAGGACAATGGCAATGGATGCACCTGTAAAGAAGAAAAAGAAAAAACCGGCGGGGGGGCATGAAATCATCAGTCTGGTGAATGTCAGCAAGGCATATTCTACCGGGGCGCCCGCTTTGAAAGAGGTAAATCTGCACATTAACAAAGGAGAGTTTGTTTTTATTGTCGGTGACAGCGGCTCAGGGAAATCCACGTTGATTAAGCTGCTGTTGCGGGAATTGACGATTACGAGCGGGAGCATCAATGTCATGGGGTATGACCTGACCCGGATAAAACATCGCAAGATTCCCAAGTTCCGGCGTAACATCGGGATTGTATTTCAGGATTTCCGGCTGTTAAAAGATAGAAACGTATATGAAAATGTCGCTTTTGCGCAGAGGATTATACAGAAATCCAGTAAGGAAATCAGAAAGAACGTGCCTAGTATTCTTTCTATCGTAGGGCTGGCGGGTAAGTATAAAGCAAGACCCAGACAGCTTTCAGGCGGGGAGCAGCAGAGGGTGGCGCTGGCGAGGGCGCTGGTCAATGAGCCGACGATTCTGCTTGCCGACGAGCCGACCGGAAATCTGGATCCCAAAAATTCCTGGGAAATTATGAAATTGCTTGAGCAGATTAATGAAAACGGCACGACCGTACTTGTCGTGACGCATAACAGGGAAATTGTCAATGCCATGCAGAAGAGGGTGGTTACGCTGCGGAAAGGTGTGATTGTCAGCGACGAAGAAAAGGGAGGATATATAGATGAGGATTAGTACATTGTTCTATACGCTTCGTCAGGGGTTCCGGAATATTTTCCGGAACAAATGGTTTACGCTGGCATCGATTGCAACCATCAGCGCCTGCTTGTTTTTATTCGGTCTGTTTTATGCCATTGTTACGAACTTTCAGCATATGGTAAAGACAGCGGAGCGGGAAGTGGGAATTACGGTTTTCTTTGAGAAAGGAATAGACGACGTCAGAATCCAGGAAATCGGGACGATAATAGGCAAGAGGACGGAAGTGTCGGAAATCCATTTCGTGACGGCGGAAGAAGCCTGGGAAAGTTTCAAGGGGGATTATCTGGAAAATTATGAAGATGGGTTTACTGAAAATCCGCTGGAAACTTCTTTCCATTATGTGGTTCATCTAAACGATGTTTCCATGCAGTCTGCGCTTGTTACCTATGTGGAGTCCATAGACGGGGTTGACCATGTGAATTATTCCGCGCTGATGGCGAATACGCTGACCGGGTTTAACGCCCTGATTGCGTATGTTTCGATTGGCATTATCGCGATTTTGTTTGCGGTATCTGTTTTCCTGATTAGCAATACGGTCATGATTGGCATTTCCGTCAGAAAAGAAGAAATCAATATTATGAAATATATTGGAGCGACGGATTTTTTCGTCCGTTCCCCGTTCGTTATCGAAGGTATGCTGATTGGTCTGATAGGCGCGGCGATTCCGCTTGGCGCTATCTATGTTTTATATAACATGGCCATGACGTATATCCTGGAAAGATTTCCCACACTCACGAAATTGCTGGTATTCCTGGATGTAAAAGAAATCTTCCATGTGCTGCTTCCGGTATCGCTGGGCATCGGCGTGGGCATCGGCTTTTTGGGAAGTATTGTCACAGTTAGGAAACATTTGCGCGTATAAAAATCGTCGAAATATAGAAAGCTTGGGAAAAAGTAAAGTTACTGCTACGAGAAGAGGATTCGGATGAAGTATTTAAAAAGGGTATTGTGCATAGGACTCTGTATCTGTATCATATTTGCCGCCTATGAGGAAATCGTGGTCGTGAATGCGACGACGGAAGATGCTGATGGGGAAGCGTCCGGGGAAAATAATTCTGACGACGAAAATTCAGGCGATGAAGACTCAGGCGATGAAAACTCGCAGGATGGGGACTCGGAAGACGGGGATTCGGATGATGAGGATTCGGACGACGAGGATTCACAAGAAGACGATACGGAAACGAAGGAGCGCATCAAGGAAAAAGAAGAGGAAATCGCACAGGCAAAGCGTGAAGTCGCAAGCTTGAAATCCACGCTGACCGATGTGGAAGCCCTTAAAAAAGAGTTGGAAAAATCGAAGAGCAGCCTGTCGGATTATCTGTCCAAATTAGATGCAGAGTTAGGGAATATCCAGGATAGAATCGACGAATACGATAAGCTGATTGCAGAGAAGGAAATAGAGATAGAAGTCACGACCAATGAGCTAAACGACGCGGTTCTACAGCAGGAAGCACAGTATGAAGCGATGAAAAAACGTATCAAATTTATGTATGAAAGAGGGGATACGTTTTATGTGGAGCTTCTTTTGTCCTCGGAAAGTTTTTCTGACGCTTTGAATAAGGCGGATTATATCGAGGCTCTGTCCGCTTACGACAGAAAGCAGCTGGATGAATATGTCGAAGCGGCAAAACTGATTGCAGTCTGTAAAGAGGATTTGGAAGCGCAGAAAGAAGTGTTGGACCAGGCGCGGGTTACGGTGAAAGAAGAAGAGGCCACAATCCACACGCTGATTAGTGAAAAAGAAGCGCAGATTGTAGCAGTATCCACGGATATTTCCAACAAGGAAGCAGCAATCAAAGAATACGAAGACGATTTGGCGACGCGCAATGCCGAAATCGCGGCATTGGAAAAAGCGGTTGCGGAAGAAAAGGCAAGACTCGCAGCTGCGAACGCCAAGGCAAGGGTCTATGACGGCGGAATGTTTACCTGGCCCTGTCCGGGATATACCCGCATATCGGATGAATACGGCAACCGGATGCACCCGACACTGGGAATTGAGAAGTTCCATAATGGTCTCGATATGGCAGCGCCCTATGGCACGGCAATTCTTGCAGCCTATGACGGGGATGTCATCGCGGCGGATTATAGCTCTTCCATGGGGAATTACATCATGATAGACCACGGGGACGGTCTGTATACGATTTATATGCATGCGTCGGCGTTACATGTGTCCAAGGGACAGTCCGTATACAAAGGACAGAACATTGCCTCGGTCGGCAGCACCGGACGTTCTATGGGCAATCACCTGCACTTCAGCGTGCGCCTTAACGGAAATTATGTCAGTCCATGGAATTATTTAAAGTAAATAACAGACGGAGATGAATGATTTTGGATAATAATGGATATAGTAATAATAATGAAATGAACAGGGGAGCTGCCAATAATTTGTATCAGAATGGACCACAGCAGGAATCGCATCAGACAAAAGGAATGTTCCTTGTCGGCATGTTTACGGGCGTGATTATCAGTGCGCTTACGGCAAGCTGCATTTATGTCGGGACGAAGCTTTCGGATGGTTTCGGTGGAAGTAGTATCAGACCGGCAAGTACGCAGGGGACGGCGGCGGAAGATATCGTTAATGAAGATTCCGTGAAAAAATTAGAATCCATCGAGGCAGTCATTGAGGAATATTATTATAAAGAAGATGACATCAATGTCGGAAATATGATAGAAGGGATGTACGCCGGTATGGTGGCGTCTCTGGGAGACCCTTATTCCGTATATTACACGGCAGAAGAATGGGAAGATTTGATGCGGGATACAGAAGGTATTTATTACGGCATCGGCGCCTATATCAGCCTGGATGAAAGAACCGGGTGCGGTAAAATCAGCGGCGTGATAGCGGACACTCCGGCGCAGGAGGCAGGACTGCGTGAAAACGATTTGATTTATCAGATAGACGGCGAGCCCGCCCAGGGGCTGGAATTGTCGGAAATCGTTGCCAGGATTAAAGGCATGGAAGGCACGACGGTGCATCTGACCATTTACCGGGAAGGCGAAGAGGACTATCTGGAGCTGGATGTGGTCAGGAGGCAGATAGAATCCCCGACGGTAGAATATGAATTACTGGATAATGGCATCGGCTATATCCAGATTACAGAATTTGACGATGTGACGACAGACCAGTTTACGGAAGCGATGGCGGTTGTCAAAGGTTCCGGCGCGAAAGGTCTGATTCTCGACTTGCGGAGCAATCCGGGCGGCAGCCTTTCCGTGGTCGTGGATATCGCAAGACAGATTCTGCCCAAAGGACTCATCGTCTATACCGAAGACCGCAACGGCGAGCGGGTGGAATATGATTGCGACGGTGAAAATGAATTACAGATACCGTTGGCAGTGTTGATAAACGGAAATTCTGCAAGCGCTTCTGAAATCCTCGCAGGCGCCATCAAAGATTATCAGAAAGGCGTTTTAATCGGTACGACTACGTTTGGGAAAGGGATTGTACAGAGAATACTGCCCCTCACTGACGGAACGGCGCTAAAGCTGACGGTCAGCGCCTATTATACGCCGAGCGGAAACAATATCCATGATATCGGAATCGACCCGGATATCGAATGTGAGTTCGACGCGGACGCTTACTATGATGAGGATATCGATAATCAGCTGGAACGGGCGAAAGAGGAAATCGGGAAGCTGATTCGGGAGTAGAGTAGTGTTAAGAATATGAACCATATATATTGTAGCAGGAGTTTTGTTTGGACGATAAGCGCCGGTTGGATTGATGCCGGCGTTTTGTTTTGCATTCGTAAAATTTTTCTCTATTATTGTATAATATTTAGGTAAAATCAATAATATCTAAAAATCTTCCAAGTATAGAAAAAGATATTACTAACAAAAAAGTTGATTATAAGGTATGATGTATAAGAAGGTATAGTCTTATAGTAAACGACATAATAAATTGCACTTTCCGGTTCTTGCAAAAGCCATATATGCAAGCTTTTACAAGACCAAAAAGGCAATTTCTAATGTCGTTAACTATCGAAAAACAAGGAGGGTTTACAAATGGGAACAAAGGAAACCAGGCCGTTTGGCCTACGCGACAAGTTAGGGTATATGTTCGGTGATTTTGGAAACGATTTTACATTTATCCTTTCTTCTAGCTTTTTGATGAAGTTTTACACCGACGTAATGGGGGTATCGGGAGGAGTGGTCGGCATGATCATGATGCTGGCGCGCTTTATCGATGCCGTGACGGATGTGACAATGGGGCGTATCTGTGACCGCAGCAAAACGACTCCTGTAGGAAAGTTCAAACCGTGGATTAGGCGTATGTGTGCGCCGGTGGCAATTGCATCCTTTCTGATTTATCAGAGCGGGCTTGCGAATATGCCAATGGCATTCAAAATCGGTTACTTATTCGTGACGTATATTTTATGGGGATCGATTTTCTACACATCTATCAATATCCCTTACGGTTCTATGGCGTCGGCAATTTCACCGGAACCGGAAGATAGACAGTCTCTGTCTACTTTCCGAACAATGGGCGGTATGCTGGCAGGGCTTATCATTGGTGCGGGCGTACCGATGGTGGCGTATGACCAGGTCGGCGGCAATACTGTGATGAACGGCGGGCGCTTTACCATGATCGCAGGCGTGTTTTCCGTTTGTGCGGTGGGCTGTTATCTGCTTTGCTATGCGCTGACGACAGAACGTGTAAAGAGCGAGGCGACCGCTGCAGCGCAGGAAAATAACAGTGTGGCGGCAATGTTGAAAAATGCGGTAAAGAACCGTGCGTTAATTTCCATTATCGCGGCGTCTATCGTAATGCTGCTTGCGCAGTTGACCATGCAGTCTATGGCAAACTATGTATATCCGAATTTCTATGGTAATACAACAGCGCAGTCTGTTTCTACGATGATGATGATGGTTGGTATGCTGGTTGCCGGCGTTTTTGCGAAACCCTGTGCAAGGAAATTCGGTAAAGCGGAGGTCAGTATTGTATCAAACCTGATGGCGGCGGTTATCTGCGTACTTTTGTTTATCCTGCGTCCCGATAACGTATGGGTATATGTGGCGTTTCAGATGTTATGCTGGCTTGGGCTTGGCATGTTTTCCATGGTATCCTGGGCATTGATTACCGACGTTATCGATTACTCCGAAATTAAAAATGGCATCCGCGAGGACGGTTCGGTATATGCGCTGTATTCTTTCGCCAGAAAATTAGGGCAGGCTGCATCTGCGGGATTAAGCGGGCTTTTGTTGGAAATAATTGGCTATTCGGCGGCAACGGCGTTTGATACGGATGTTGTAAACGGGATATTTACGATTTCCACATTGGTGCCGGGACTTGGCTTTTTACTACTCGGTTTGATTTTGTGGTTCTGGTATCCGTTACATAAAAAACAGGTTGATGAAAATGTAGAGATATTGAAGAAAAAACATGGAAATTAAGACAGATTTGCGGCAGGAATGTTAAAAATTGAAAAAGGAGGTTTCTGCCCTATAACTTTTATTTGAACAGGAGGAATTTTTGATGAGACAGATTATCAATTTTAACAAAAAGTGGGGATTTTCAAAGGAAGCGTCTGCAGTTCCTCAGACAATGCCGAAAAATTGGTACTGGGTAAATATCCCTCATTGCTGGAATAACATTGACGGACAGGACGGGGGAAGCGATTACTACCGCGGCACCTGTTACTACGCAAAAGAACTGCTAAAGAGCGAGCTCCCGGCGGCGGACCGTTATTATATTGAATTTCGCGGCACCAATTCTTCAGCGGACGTGTATGTAAACGGGAAGAAATTAGCCCATCACGACGGCGGTTATTCTACATGGCGCATTGATTTGACAGATGCGCTATCGGATGCCAATTTTATTGTTGTAGCAGTGGATAATACCGCGAATGATACGGTATATCCGCAGCAGGCGGACTTTACGTTTTACGGCGGAATGTATCGTGACGTGAATTTGATTGCGGTATCCGAGTCGCATTTTGATCTGGATTATTATGGCGGCACAGGCATTCGTGTAACGCCGGAAATAAATGGGGCGGACGCTGACGTGGAGGTAGAAGTATACCTGACGGGTGCGAAGTCCGGGCAGAATCTTGAAATTATCTTAAAGGATGCGGACGGTGCAGTGATAGCGAGCAAAGTAAGTCCTGCAGAAGAGACGAAAGTATCTTTGAAAATTGAAAATGTAATTCGTTGGAACGGGCGTAAGAATCCTTATCTGTATACGGCAGAGGCAAAGTTACTTGACGGAGAAAATGTGCTGGATAATGTTTCAGCGCGTTTCGGGTGCAGAACCTTTGACATTGACCCGGAGGAAGGCTTTATCTTAAACGGCGAGAGCTATCCATTGCACGGTGTTTCCAGACATCAGGACCGCTGGGGTTTTGGAAATGCGCTGCTGCCGAAGCATCATGAAGAGGATATTGAGTTTATCTGTGAATTGGGCGCGACGACGATTCGCTTAGCGCATTACCAGCATGACCAATATTTCTATGATCTGTGCGATGAAAAGGGCTTGGTGATCTGGGCGGAAATTCCCTATATTTCCAAGCATATGCCGGGTGGGCGGGAAAACACCATTTCCCAGATGAAGGAGCTGATTACGCAGAATTACAATCATGCCAGTATTGTTGTATGGGGGCTTTCCAACGAGATTACGATAAATGGCTCCGATGCCGATTTAATTGAAAATCACAAGATTTTGAACGACATCTGCCATGAGATGGATAAGACCCGTAAGACAACGGTTGCCTGCGTATCCATGTGCGATATCCATGACCCCTATATCCAGATTCCAGATGTAATTTCCTATAATCATTATTTTGGCTGGTACGGCGGAGATACTTCCATGAACGGCCCGTGGTTTGACAACTTCCATCAGACTTTCCCGAACATTCCAATCGGCGTCAGCGAGTATGGCTGCGAGGCGCTTAACTGGCATACCTCAAACCCGAAGCAGGGCGACTATACGGAGGAGTATCAGGCATATTATCATGAAGAGCTGATCAAGCAGTTATTTACAAGAAAATATATCTGGGCGACGCATGTCTGGAATATGTTTGACTTTGGTGCGGACGCACGAAATGAGGGCGGCGAGAACGGGCAGAACCATAAAGGTCTTATGACATTTGACAGAAGCTATAAAAAGGATTCGTTCTATGCGTATAAAGCGTGGTTGTCGGATGAGCCGTTTGTTCATTTGTGCGGGAAACGATATGTGGACAGAGTGGAAGAACTGACGAAGGTAACAGTATACTCTAATCTCCCGGAAGTGGAGCTGTTTGCAAACGGCGTAAGCCTCGGCAAAAAGACGGCGGCGGATCATTTCTTCCGCTTTGAGGCGCCGAATAATGGAACGACCAAATTGGAAGCTGTGGCGGGAGAGTGCCGTGATGAAAGTGTAATCCGCAAAGTGGATACGTTTAATGAGGATTACAGGATGAAGGAGCAGGGCGCGATTATTAACTGGTTTGATATCACAGAGGTTGACGGATGCTATTCCATTAACGATACGATTGGCGATATCATGAAGAGCCAGGAGGGAGCAATGCTTTTCGGCGGCTTGATGAAGAGTTTGATGGGCGGAGGCGGCGAAGCCGCAAAACCGGCAGGCTTTGAGATGTCGGAAGGTTTAATGCAGATGATGAATGGATTTACGGTAGTCCGCATGGCGGGCATGATGGGTATGATGGTGGAAGGCGGTATTTCAAAAGAAACGCTCTTAGACCTCAATACAAAGCTGAATCAGATTAAGAAGCCGGAAGGCATGGAGTAGAGGCAATAGGTAAGGAATGGATTTGCAGGAACCGTTATTTGACAAGAAGAAAGCGCTTATGATAATGGAAAAATATGTTTTAGCGGCGCTCGTGACGGATAAGGAGGTGGAAAAATGACATATCAGGAAGTATTTGAAAGATTCAAGAATCAATTCAAAGATGCGGATGTAAGCAGCATTAAAGGGCATCTTGCATATCAGTTTAACATTGTCGGCGATGGCGCCGGTGCGTTTTATGTGGAAGTGAATGATGGCAGATTGTCGATTGAGCCATACGAGTATTATGACAGGGATGTACTTTTTACCTGTGGGGCGGATGTGCTGTTTAAGATTATTTCAGGGAAAACAGATCCGGTCGCAGCATTTACATTAGGGAAGCTGAAAGTAGAGGGGAGCATTGAAAAGGCTTTGCTATTGAAGAATATGGTTAAGTAAGTCGGTTAAGTTTAAAAATCCATGACAAAAGTACAGAACAAAAGTTCGATTTTGCTCTGTGCTTTTTTTTCTGCATATGCTATAATAAAACCCTCGCCGGACAGCTCTACGGCGAGTACAAAGAATTTTTCAGTCGGACGTTTTTTATGTGTCAGATGTAAAAATTGGTGGTATAATAAAAATAAATTATAAGGAAAGATAATTACTACCAAAGAGATGAGAAGGTGTAGTGTAAAAAAGTGAGGAGATGATCATATGGTATCAGCAGCATTGCAAGTAAGCGATATGCTAAATACACTGGAAAAAGAAGATTATGAAATGGCAATAAATTATATTCAGTTTCTTTCTGAAAAGCGGAAAAAGGAACGCAATATCAGCATAGAAAAGAATCCTACAAATAATTCGGAAAAGAGCGGAATTAAATTGGGTTTGTTTAATGGAATGAAATATATTGCTAATGGGCATGACATTGATGAATGCAATGACGAAATTGCTGAAATGTTTGGAGTGAATGACGGATGAGGATATTAGTCGATACACATATCGCTATTAAAGCTATTGCCCGACCGGATTTAGGTATTGCTGATGGGGAGATATTTGCCAAGTGCTGTGAAATGGCTGGATTTCGTGAACTTCCACTTAATAAAAGCCATGTATTTGCTTTGAAGACGCTTAAATTGTCAGAAGATGCCCCGAAGCATAAAGCTCCGTTTGATCGCATTCTTATATGTCAGGCAAAAATGGAGAATATGAAACTTCTAACGCATGATTCATTGATTCCGTATTATAAAGAACCATGTATCATTCCGGTATAAATCGATTTATGATGTTAATCCAAGATTTTTATCCATTGGAACGTATAAGTTACCGTTGCAACTATATATTATGAATATAATACTATAATGAAGATCCTCGTGCCGTTATCGACGCGGGGATTTTCGACGTTTAGCAGGAAAGGGAGGTGGGAAATGAAAAGACCAATGACAACGCAGGAACTTTTGGAAAGAACAAAAGTTCGATTTTGGTATGTACATTTTAAATTCTCTTTGGTATAATAGACGCAGGCTCGAAAATACGAGAGGAATTGCATATGGATCATTTCAAATTACACAGCGAATACCAGCCCACCGGCGACCAGCCCGCAGCCATCGAAGCCTTAGTGGAAGGCTTTAAGAAAGGCAATCAGTTTCAGACACTGCTGGGCGTTACCGGTTCCGGCAAGACTTTTACAATGGCGAATATTATTGCGGCGTTAAATAAACCGACGCTCGTGATTGCACATAATAAAACGTTGGCGGGACAGCTCTACGGCGAGTTCAAGGAGTTCTTCCCTGAAAACGCAGTCGAGTATTTTGTGTCCTATTATGATTATTATCAGCCGGAGGCATATGTACCGTCTACAGATACTTATATTGCGAAGGATTCTGCCGTCAATGATGAGATTGACAGGCTGAGGTTATCTGCCACAGCTTCGCTGACGGAGCGGAGGGACGTGGTGGTCATTGCCAGCGTTTCCTGTATTTACGGATTGGGCAGCCCGGAGACTTATGAGGAAATGATTGTGTCGCTGCGTCCGGGGATGGCGAAAGACCGGGACCAGGTCATCCGGGAATTGATTGATATGCAGTACAGCCGGAACGATATGGATATGGAGCGCGGGTGTTTTCGCGTCAGGGGGGACGTGCTGGAAATTTATCCGGCGGAAGGCGGCGACTATCTGATTAGGATTGAGTTTTTTGGGGATGAAATAGACAGAATCGCCCAGACAGACCCTTTGACGGGGCAGGTGCATGCGACGCTGGAGCATATCGCCATTTTTCCGGCGTCCCATTATGTGGTTCCCCAGGAAAAAATACGGGAGGCATGTAAAAATATAGAAACGGAGATGGAGGCGCAGGTTAAGTATTTCAAGGGAGAGGATAAGCTGTTAGAGGCGCAGAGGATTGCGGAGCGCACGAATTTTGACATCGAGATGCTTCGTGAAACTGGTTTTTGCTCCGGCATCGAAAACTATTCCCGGCATTTAAACGGTATGGCGCCGGGGGAGCCGCCGTTTACGCTGATGGATTATTTTAAGGACGACTATCTGATTATCATCGACGAGTCCCATATGACGGTGCCCCAGATAAGGGGAATGTATGCCGGTGACCGTTCCCGGAAGACGACGCTTGTGGATTATGGGTTCAGGCTGCCTTCCGCGTTGGACAACCGCCCCCTTAATTTTGAGGAATTTGAGCAGCATATCGATCAGATGTTGTTTGTCTCGGCGACGCCTTCTGACTATGAAGCGGCGCATGAGCTTTTCCGCACGGAGCAGATTATCCGTCCTACGGGACTTTTAGACCCGGAAGTGGTTGTCAGACCCGTAGAGGGGCAGATTGACGATTTAGTATCTGAGATTAACAAGGTGGTTGAGAAGAAAAATAAAGTATTGGTAACGACGCTGACAAAGCGGATGGCGGAGGATTTGACCGCTTATATGAGTGATGTGGGGGTTCGTGTGAAATACCTGCATTCCGATATTGATACGCTGGAACGGGCGGAAATTATCCGCGATATGAGACTGGACGTATTCGACGTGCTAGTGGGCATCAATCTGCTGCGGGAGGGACTGGATATCCCGGAAATCTCGCTTGTGGCGATTCTGGATGCGGACAAGGAGGGCTTTCTGCGTTCGGAAACTTCCCTGATACAGACCATCGGGCGGGCGGCGCGAAACGTGGACGGACATGTTATCATGTATGCCGATAAGATTACGGATTCGATGGAAGCGGCAATTTCGGAGACGAACAGAAGACGGGAAATCCAGCAGCAATATAATGAGGAACATGGAATTACGCCCCAGTCGATTCGCAAAGCAGTCCGGGATTTGATTAGCATTTCCAAGGTCATTGCCAAAGAGGAAGTGCGTTTCGAGAAAGACCCCGAATCGATGAGCCGCGAGGAATTAGAAAAGCTGATTAAGAATGTGGAAAAGCAGATGAAAAAAGCGGCTGCGGACTTGAACTTTGAGGCGGCGGCGCAGTTGCGCGATAAGATGGTGGAACTGAAGAAAATTCTGCATGATTTAGACAACTAGCATAGATTATTGTGCAGAATATACAATCCAACGCAGGCACGCTCTCGCTACGGTTCAAACGCAGAGAAAAAGGAAGGAGCAATATACAACATGGCAGAGACAATCAAGATGCGTCCAAGGGAATATATAAAAATACGGGGAGCCAGCGAACACAATCTGAAACATATCGACGTGGATATTCCCCGGAATGAATTTGTGGTGTTGACGGGGCTTTCCGGCTCCGGGAAATCCTCGCTGGCTTTTGATACGATTTATGCGGAAGGGCAGCGAAGGTATATGGAGTCGCTCTCTTCCTATGCAAGACAGTTTCTGGGGCAGATGGAAAAACCGAATGTAGATAAAATAGAAGGGCTTTCACCGGCGATATCCATCGACCAGAAGTCTACCAACCGGAATCCCCGTTCCACGGTGGGCACGGTCACGGAAATTTATGATTATTTCCGGCTTCTGTATGCGAGAATCGGTATCCCCCACTGTCCTAACTGTGGGAAGGAAATTAAACGGCAGACGGTAGATCAGATGGTGGACCAGATTCTTTCTATGCCGCAGGGAACGAAGATACAACTGCTTGCACCGGTGGTCAGAGGAAGAAAGGGCGAGCATGTCAAAGTTTTTGACAGGGCAAAAAAGAGCGGTTATGTGCGCGTCCGGGTAGATGGCAATCTGTATGAACTGTCGGAAGAGATTAAACTGGATAAGAATATCAAGCATAACATAGAAATCGTGGTGGACAGACTCGTCGTGAAGGAAGGAATTGAGCGGCGTCTGGCGGATTCCATAGAAAACGTGCTGGGGCTTACGGAAGGGCTGATGATACTGGATGTGATTGATGGCGAGTCGATGACTTTCAGTGAAAATTTTGCCTGCCCGGACTGCGGCGTCAGCGTGGGCGAGATTGAGCCGAGGAGTTTTTCTTTTAACAATCCTTTCGGCGCCTGTCCGGAGTGTACCGGACTGGGCTATAAGATGGAATTTGACGAAGATTTGATGATACCCGATAAGAGACTGAGTTTACAGGACGGCGCGATTGTCGTATTGGGCTGGCAGTCCAGCGGCAGTGAGGGCAGCTTTACGAATGCGCTTTTACAGGCGCTTGCCAAAGAGTACGGATTTCGGCTGGATACGCCGTTTGAAAAGCTGCCTGAGGATATCCGGCGGATGCTGATTTATGGCACGAACGGAAGAAAGGTGAATGTGCACTATAAGGGACAACGCGGCGAAGGCGTCTATCCGGTTGCATTCGAGGGACTGATTAAAAATGTGGAGCGCAGATACCGGGAAACCGCTTCCGAGATTACGAAACAGGAATACGAGACGTTTATGCGGATTACCCCCTGTCGGGAATGCAAGGGAATGCGTTTGAAAAAAGAGTCTCTGGCAGTGACAGTGTGCGATAAAAATATATATGAAATTACGTCTATGTCAATCAAAGAGCTGTATCAGTTTATTGAGAGCATGGATTTGACACAGCAGCAGAAATTAATTGGAAAGAGAATTTTGAAGGAAATCCATGCGAGGGTCGGATTTCTGATTGAGGTGGGACTGGAATACCTTGCTTTGTCCAGAGCCACCGGCACGCTTTCCGGCGGGGAGGCGCAGAGAATCCGCCTGGCGACGCAGATTGGATCGGGACTCGTGGGAGTCTGCTACATTCTGGATGAACCCAGCATCGGGCTGCATCAGAGGGATAACGATAAACTGATAGCCGCATTGAAGAATCTGAAAGACATGGGCAATACGCTGGTGGTCGTGGAGCACGATGAAGATACGATGTATGCGGCGGATTATATCGTGGATATCGGACCGGGCGCCGGCTCCCACGGCGGGGAAGTCGTCGCTACGGGTACGGCACAAGAGATTATGCAGGCGGAAGAGTCCGTGACGGGGCAGTACTTGAGCGGAAAGCTGCAGATTCCAGTGCCTGGCTTTCGGAGAAAACCAAGCGGTTGGCTTACAGTGAAGGGTGCGGAAGAGAACAATCTGAAAAAAATAAATGTGAAGATTCCGCTGGGCGTCGTGACATGTGTGACAGGTGTGTCAGGTTCTGGAAAAAGTTCCCTTGTCAATGAAATCCTTTACAAACGTCTGGCAAGGGATTTAAACCGCGCAAGAACCATACCGGGGAAGCATCAGGATATTCTCGGCATTGAGCAGTTGGATAAGGTCATCGCTATCGACCAATCACCGATTGGCAGGACGCCCCGTTCTAACCCGGCGACGTATACGGGCGTGTTCGACCAGATAAGGGATTTGTTTGCGGCGACGGTGGACGCCAAGGCGAAGGGCTATAAAAAAGGCCGCTTTAGTTTTAACGTAAAAGGCGGACGCTGTGAAGCGTGCAGCGGGGACGGCATTATTAAAATTGAGATGCATTTTTTACCGGATGTCTATGTACCCTGTGAAGTCTGCGGCGGCAAACGCTATAACAGGGAAACGCTGGACGTGAAGTATAAGGGGAAAAGTATTTTCGACGTACTGGATATGACGGTGGAAGAAGCGGTGCCGTTTTTTGAAAATGTTCAATCCATTAAGCGAAAAATAGAGACGCTCTATGATGTAGGACTTTCTTATGCGAAGCTGGGTCAGCCTTCCACTACCTTGTCGGGCGGGGAGGCGCAACGTATCAAGCTGGCAACAGAATTGAGCAGGAAGAGCACCGGGAGGACTATCTATATTCTGGACGAGCCGACCACCGGGCTGCATTTTGCAGACGTGCATAAATTGGTGGATATCCTGCACAAGCTTGCCGACGGAGGCAATACCGTCGTGGTTATCGAGCACAATCTGGACGTGATTAAAACAGCGGATTATATCATCGACTTAGGACCGGAAGGCGGCGACGGCGGCGGACAAGTTATCGCGGAAGGCACGCCGGAACAGGTGGCGGCAAACCCGGATTCCTATACCGGAATTTATATCCAGAAGATGCTGGATAAGGCGGTGCGCGGTGGAAAATAAAAAAATTTGACTCCAAAGGTTAAGAAATCCGCCCCCGCTGCCGATAACTATAACAGGCATGGATGCTGAGACAGAACAGAAGGAACTGTTCTGATTTTGGCATCTATTTTTTTAAATTTTAAAAAATTTATAAAATCCCTTTGAAAAACTCTTTCTTTAGGTTATAATGTATGCAGCAAACTGCGCCATTCTATCCGGGCGTTGATGTTTAGTTTGATAGTAATTGGCAATTATGTATATAGATACCGAAAGAAAGGGGACACATAAAATGCAGTACACAGATATCGGGATTGATTTGGGGACAGCCAGTATCTTAGTTTATATCAGAGGGAAGGGCGTCGTTTTAAAAGAGCCTTCCGTTGTGGCTTTTGATAGAGATACCAATAAAATTAAGGCAATCGGTGAAGATGCCAGATTGATGTTAGGAAGGACGCCGGGTAATATTGTAGCAGTCAGACCGTTGCGCCAGGGCGTTATTTCAGATTATCAGGTCACTGAGAAAATGATGAAATATTTCATCCAGAAAGCCCTTGGAAGGAAATCTTTCAGAAAGCCGCGCATTGCGGTATGCGTGCCCAGCGGCGTTACGGAAGTTGAAAAGAAGGCGGTAGAAGATGCGACTTACCAGGCGGGAGCCAGGGAAGTATCTATCATAGAAGAGCCGATTGCAGCAGCTATCGGTGCAGGAATCGACATTTCCAAGCCTTGCGGTAATATGATTGTGGATATCGGGGGCGGTACTTCCGATATTGCAGTTATTTCTTTAGGGGGCACTGTTGTCAGCGCTTCCATCAAAATCGCGGGCGATGACTTCGACGAGGCGATTGTGCGTTATATGCGTAAAAAACACAATCTCTTAATTGGTGAGAGAACAGCGGAAGATTTGAAAATCAAAATCGGTTCCGCATATAAGAGGGCGGAAGTGGATTATCTGGACGTCAGGGGCAGAAACCTTGTGACCGGACTTCCCCGTACCGTAAAGGTATCTTCGGAAGAGACGGAAGAGGCGCTGCACGAGACGACGGTACAGATTGTAGAGTCCATTCACAGCGTTTTGGAAAAGACGCCGCCGGAGCTTGCGGCGGATATCGCAGACAGAGGCATCGTGCTGACCGGCGGCGGAAGTCTGCTGCGGGGATTGGAAGATTTGATTGCGGATAAAACAGGAATCAATACGATGACGGCGGAAGACCCTATGACGGCGGTAGCGATAGGAACCGGCAAATATGTGGAATTTCTGGCGGGCTATCGGGAAGATTGATAGAAAAAACAGCCCTGTATTTTCTATGTGGGCTGATGAAAGTGGAGGATTTAGATGCTTAAAGGTTTATACACCGCCTATACAGGCATGATTAATGAGCAGCACAGGATGGACGTCATGACGAATAACCTAGCGAATGCGTCAACCGTCGGCTTTAAGAAAGAAGGCGCAACCAGCCAGTCTTTTGACAGCGTGCTTGCCTATAAAATTAAAGACACTTCGGAGCCGGGGAATCTGCCAAAGCGTATCGGCAATATGACGCTGGGCGTTAAAACAGGTGAAAACTATGTGGATTATTCGGGCGGACCTTTCCGCGTAACAGGTAACGACCTGGATTTGGCGCTGACCGGGAACGGCTTTTTTACGATAGAATATACGAATAAAGCGGGCGAGACTTCCACCAAGTATACGCGGGA
The DNA here is from genome assembly GCA_023663465.1 of Muribaculaceae bacterium. Classification (GTDB taxonomy): domain Bacteria; phylum Bacillota; class Clostridia; order Lachnospirales; family Lachnospiraceae; genus UBA3282. The sequence continues at coordinate 17,508 of JAMPHJ010000032.1, forward strand.
CGGTAATTTTACGATGACTACGCAGGGATATATCGTGACCCAGGACGGCGATTACCTGTTAAATGAAAGCGGACGGCATATCCGGATTGACCCCAATCTGGAAGTAACGATAGACAGAAGGGGCGATATTTATCAGGATGACGCCTATGTGGACAGCATTCAGCTGACAGATTTTGAGAATTACGATTATCTGGAACGGTACGGCGAGAATTATTTCCAGCCGGTGGATGGCGCGGAAATTATTGATGCGGAAACGGAAATCCGCTCCGGCTATCTGGAAATGGCGAATTTGTCCGTCGTAACAGAAATGGTCAACATGATTACGATTCAGAGACAGTACGAAGCAAATCAGAAAGTCATTACGACTTATGATTCTACATTAGAACCTGCCGTAAATCAGAACGGTAAAGTATAATGGGAAAGGGGCAGTAAAATATGGTTAGGAGTTTGTGGTCTGCGGCGACAGGCATGAACGCACAGCAGACAAATGTAGATACGATTGCCAATAATCTGGCGAATGTCAATTCTGCGGGATATAAGGCGCAGAAGGCGGAATTTAAATCTTTGCTTTATCAGACATTGCAGACAAGGACGACGACGGCGAACGGCGACCCGAAACCTACGACTTCCCAGGTCGGTCTGGGCGTGCGGACGTCTTCTATCAATAATATTTTCACGCAGGGAAGCTTCCTTGCGTCGGAAAGCGATACCTCATTTGCCATCGGCGGCGAAGGTTTCTTTGCACTCAGAGGGGAAGACGGCAATACATATTATACGAGAAACGGCGACTTCACCTGGGCGATGGGCAATAACGGCGGTCTGATACTGACCAATCAGGACGGACTTCCGGTGCTGACAACGACGGGAAGAGAGATTACCTTGAACCGTAATTACATTGCAAACCGCATCACAATCACTGAGGATGGCGAAGTATGTTATCCCGACGAGCGGAATAACCCGCAGCCCATCGGTCTGAAAATCGGATTATATCAGTTCAATAATCCGGGCGGTCTGGAAAGGGCGGGGGATACGCTCTTTACGGCGACAGCGGCAAGCGGCGCGGCGCTGAATGAGGAAACCAATGCGAACCTGCAAAGAAGCCGGGTTGTCCAGGGATATCTGGAAGGCTCCAACGTATCTGTTGCAGACGAAATGGTAAATCTGATTGTTGCGCAGCGTGCGTATGAGATGAATTCCAAGGCGATTACTACCTCGGATTCCATGATGGATACGGCGAATAATCTGAAACGTTAAGGAAAGACCCCGCTATAGGCAGCCGTTTGACTTGCTGCCAGGAGCAGGGGATAGAAATTGGAGGCAATAGTGTGAAAAATAAATTTTTCACACGCAAATTTGTGCTGACATCAAAGATGTCTTGGGCACATAAATTCGCAGGCTAAGAAAGGAGCATGGTTATTAATATGGATATAACAGGATTATCCGGTTTCACGAATTATCTGGTGGACGCAAATAAAAGCTCCACGGATGCGTTAGAGAAAAAATTGAATTCCGTGACAGAGACGGAAGCGGAAGACGAGGAACTGCTGGAAGCCTGTAAACAGTTTGAGTCTTATCTGTGGGAGCAGATTATGAAAGGCATGGAGAAAACGATCAAACCTTTCGGCGATGAAAGCGAAGAAGAAGGTTATGCAAGCAATATGGTCAACACCTTTAAGGATACGATGTTCCAGGAAATCGCTACCCAACTGACTTCCGAAGGGACAGGACCTAATTCCCTTGCGCAGATGTTATACGAGCAGATGAAGCGGAATCAGGAAGCGGTGGATTTGTAGGCGGAAGATGTCTGACACATAAGATGGCATTAACGGCGAATGGAAACAAAATCATAAAGCATAAAGGCAGGCTGCTCTGTGGGCAGCCTGTTTGCGCATCGGTTGGGATAGTTTATGGATAAAGTGAAAGGATATATTGAAAACATCATTTATCGGAATAACGATAATGGATATACCGTACTGAGTCTTGTTTCCGAAGGGGAAAGCACTACCTGCGTAGGAAGCTTCCGTATGGTTGACCAGGGGGAAACCATAGAAGCGCAGGGCGCATATACGGAGCACCCTGTCTATGGGAAACAGTTTAAGATAGAGAATTACCGGGTTGTAGAGCCGGACGATGTGGAAAGTATGGAGCGGTATCTTGGGTCCGGCGCGATTAAAGGCGTTGGCGAGGCGCTGGCGGCAAGGATTGTGAAAAGGTTTGGGCAGGATACTTTCCGTGTGATGGAAACGGAGCCGGAACGTCTTGCAGAAATAAAGGGAATCAGCGAACGCAAGGCAAGAGAGATTGCCGTGCAGGTTTATGAGAAAAAAGACGCCAGGGACGCGATGACTTTTCTGCAGAAATATGGGATTTCCAATACGCTTGCAATCCGTATTTATGAAGCCTATGGGATGAATCTATATGGCGTCATGAAAGAGAATCCTTACCGGCTGGCGGAAGATATCGAAGGAATCGGATTTAAAATTGCTGATGAAATCGCGTCCAGAATCGGCATTCATACGGATTCTGATTACCGGATTAAGAGCGGGCTGCTCTATACGCTGTTACAGGCGGGCGCAGAAGGGCATTGTTATCTGCCGGAAAGCGTTTTGCTGCAGAAGGCGGGGGAACTCTTAGGTTTAGAGGCCGGACTGATGCAGCCGCAGTTACAGAATCTGGCGATGGATAAGAAACTCGTCATCAAAATGCCGGAAGAGGATATGCCGGAGAAAAAAATATATGCCATGACTTATTACTACGCAGAGTTAAACTGCGCAAAGATGCTGCACGATTTGAATTTATCCATACAGAGCGATAGTGTGCCGTCGGAGGAAAAGCGGATTCTTCAGAAAATAGAGAGTCTTGAGGCGGAGCTTGGCATCGAGCTGGATGAATTGCAGAAGAAGGCGGTTTTAGAAAGCGTACAAAACGGCATTATGATATTGTCCGGCGGACCGGGAACCGGGAAAACGACTACTATCAATACGATTATCCGCTATTTTTTATCCGAGGATATGGATATCTTTCTGGCGGCGCCGACGGGGCGCGCAGCCAAGAGAATGACAGAAACAACCGGATATGAAGCGAGGACGATTCATAGATTATTAGAGCTGGGCGGTTCCGCCTTCAACGGGGAAAAGACGGCGCGTTTTGAGCGCAACGAAGAAAACCCGCTGGAAGCGGACGTGATTATTATTGATGAAATGTCGATGGTAGATTTATTTTTGTTTCAGTCGCTGCTTCGCGCTGTGGCGGCAGGGACACGGCTGATTATGGTGGGTGATGTAAATCAGCTGCCCTCGGTGGGTCCCGGACAGGTTTTACAGGATTTGCTGCAAAGCGGCTGTTTCCCGGTGGTCGTCTTGAAGAAGATTTTCAGACAGGCGAAAGAAAGCGATATCGTCCTGAACGCCCATAGGATTCATGCGGGGCAGGAAATCGTGCTGGATAATAAGAGCCGGGATTTCTTTTTCCTAGAGAGAAATGACACAAATGTCATATATAAACACATGATTCAGTTGATTCTGGAAAAACTGCCGCCCTATGTGGGCGCACAGCCTTATGATATCCAGGTGCTGACGCCGATGCGCAAAGGAAAGCTGGGCGTGGAAACCTTAAACGGTATTCTGCAGAAATATTTAAACCCGCCCTCTTCGCAGAAAAAGGAATATCTAAGCGGCGATACGCTGTACCGGGAAAAAGATAAAGTTATGCAGATTAAGAACAATTACCAGCTGGAGTGGGAAGTGCTGAGTAATTACGGAATCCCCATTGACAAGGGGCTGGGCGTTTTTAACGGGGACATGGGCATGATTGTGGAAATCAATGAATATACCCGCAGCCTTGTCGTGGAATTTGACGAGCATAGGAGGGTGACGTATCCTTTTGCGCAGTTAGACGAGATAGAGCACGCCTATGCCATTACGATTCACAAGTCCCAGGGCAGTGAATATCCGGCGGTGATTATGCCGCTGCTTTCGGGACCGAGGATGCTTTTTAACCGCAATCTGCTCTATACGGGCGTGACGCGTGCGCGAAACTGCGTGACGATTCTTGGCAGCAGGACCACGCTGCAGGACATGGTGGACAATACTTATCAGAACAGGCGTTATACAAGTCTTGCCCGCCGGATAAAAGAAGGGAAAATATAATGCATTATCATTTCAAGCTTTTCTCCGGGATGCTTCTGGATTTCATCTATCCGAGAAGATGTCCCGTCTGTGACAAGGCTGTCAAGCCTTTCGGAAACCTCATCTGTGAGGGGTGTAAAGAAAAAATAAAATATATCAAAGCGCCCTATTGTCAGAAATGCGGCAAGGAATTGAAAGATAAGAGAGCGCTTTTTTGCCATGACTGTATGCAGAGGGAGCATGTTTACGACAAGGGCATGGCGTTGTTTGCCTATCCCAGCGTCGCTTCTTCCATTTACCGCTTCAAATATAAGAACAGAAAAGAATATGCGGCATATTATGGAGAAAGAATGGCAAGTATCTTAGGGGAGCGTATTCTGGCGCTGCAGCCGGACGCATTGATTCCGGTGCCGATTCATAGCTCGAAGAAGCGGGTGAGGGGGTATAACCAGGCGGAAGCGCTCGCAAGGGAGCTGGGAGGACGTTTAAACATACCGGTAGAGACAAAATTGATTGTCAGAACGCGCAAAACAATACCAATGAAAGATTTATCTGCACAGGAAAGACAAAATAATTTGAAAAAGGCTTTCAAAATCCGTGATAATGATGTAAAATTAAATACAGTTATAATTATTGATGACATTTATACAACTGGAAGTACAATAGACGCCATGACACGGGAGCTGCGCGGCGTGGGCGTCAGGCATATTTATTTTGCAGCATTAGCAATAGGAAACGGAATGTGAATGGAGGATTTACTATGAATGTACGAAATTGTAAGAAATGTGGACAAATCTTTAATTATGTATCAGGACCGCCGATTTGTATGTCGTGTCGTGAGAAAATGGAAGAAAAATTCCAGGAAGTAAAGAAATATATTCAGGAAAACCGTCATGCGACAATCCCGCAGGTGTCAGAGGCGTGTGAAGTTTCCACGAATCAGATTCAACAGTGGTTGAGAGAAGAACGTCTGGAACTGGCGGAAGGCTCTGCAATCGTTCTGTATTGTGAGAACTGTGAAGCGCCGATTCTTTCGGGACGTTTCTGCGAGAAATGTAAAAACTCCATGGCGAATAAATTAAGCAGCAGCATTAAGAAACCGGAAGCTCCGAAACCCCAGAAAAAGAAGGACCCGAAAGAGAATCCGAAGATGCGTTTCTTGAATTAGCTGTGGACAGGAGAGTTTCATGCTGAATGAAGAACGCGTGATTCTGATGACCAAGCTGGCTTCTTATGAGACAGGCGAGGGAAAGCAGAATGCGGCGATTGGAAAGTATTTTCGCAGCGATTATATCGGGATACAAGTATTAAAATCCATTATAAGTGCAAGCATTGCATTTGTAGTGGCTTTTGGTATGTACATTTTTTATGATATTGAAGTCTTTATGACGGACATTTATAAAATGGATTTGCTGCAGTTTGGAAAGAGTGTTTTGCTCTGGTACGCAGGATTTGTAGGCGCTTACGCGGTGCTTTCCTATATCGTTTATGCTTACCGGTATGGCATGGCGCGTAAGAGTCTGAAATTATATTATTCAAATTTGAAAAAATTATCGAATATGTACAGTAATAAGTGATAAGGTATCTGACATACATTTTGAGAGGAAAAGTTGAAAGAATCGAAGTCAGTAGGATTCTTTCGGCTGTGAATCCGGGCGAAAGGCGCAGGTTCACAGGCTGAGAAGGGAGCATAGTTACAGGATGACGACATTGCTTGTTGCAAAACAGTATATGAAGCTGTTTTACAGTAAATACGAGATTTATATAACCCCTTTTCTAAAATTTTTGTTGGCGTTTATTTCCCTGCAGTTGATTAATTCGAGTATGGGATATATGGCAGGAATTGACAGACTGCCGATTGTCCTGATTGTAGCGTTGATGTGTTCTTTTATGCCGACGAATTTTATTGTGGTTATGGCTGCGTTATTTACCCTTCTGCATTTGTACGCGTTTAGTCTGGAGTGTGCAATTGTAATCGGGGCGGCGTTTATTCTCATGTTTTTGCTGTATTTCAGATTTTCGCCGAAAGATACGGTAGTGGTCGTGTTGACGCCCGTCTGTTTTCTGTTAAAGATACCGTATGTGATTCCGCTTGCCATGGGATTAGTCGGGACTCCGGCGTCGGTGGTTTCGGTTGCGTGCGGCGTGATATCGTATTATATGATACGGTATGTGAACGTGAACGCGACGGCGCTTGGCAAAGCGGCGGACGAGGAAACGGCGGCAAAATTCAAGATGATTATAGACGGCGTCTTGAATAATAAAGAGATGATTGTGACGATTGCCGCGTTTGCAACGGCGCTGATTCTGGTCTATGCGATTCGCAGACTGAGTATCGATTATGCATGGACGATTGCAATGGTAGCGGGCGCGTTAGTGAATATCATGGTTATTCTGGTAGGAGATTTGATGTTTGACACCAATGTCTCTTTAGGCGGCGCAATCATTGGCACCCTGGTTTCGTTCCTGCTGGCGATGGTCTTACAGTTCTTTGTCTTTCATGTGGATTACAGCAGGACGGAAAAGGTACAATTCGAGGATGATGAATATTATTATTATGTAAAAGCGGTTCCGAAAGTAACCGTTGCCAGACCGGAGAAACAGGTGAAACAGATTGCCGGGAGGGGCAGAAGCAGAAACGGACATTAGACAGCAGGGGTAGTAGGATTGTTATGCAGCAGGTTAATCTTTTGATTGAGGAAAATTTATCAAAATTATTATTTATGCCGACAATTCATTGGACGGATGTTGCGGAAATTATTATTATTGCGTTTCTTGTATATCATATTCTGCTTTGGATTAAAAATACAAGGGCGTGGGCGTTGTTAAAAGGTGTTTTCGTTATCGGGATTTTTTTGGCGATTGCGCTTGTTTTCCGCATGAATACGATCCTGTGGATTGTTACGAATCTGTTCAGCGTCGCTGCAACAGCGATTGTCGTTGTGCTGCAGCCGGAGCTGCGCAATGCCTTAGAAGAGCTGGGACGGAAAAACCTGTTTTCTTCCATCCTGACCTTTAGCTCCTCGAAGCCGGATAATATGCGTTTTTCAGACAGGACCATCAACGAAATTGCCAAGGCGTCCGTGGAAATGGGAAAAGTAAAAACTGGCGCGTTGATTGTCGTACAGAACGAACAGCCGTTAGGGGAATATGAGAGAACAGGCATTGCTGTTGACGGGATTGTTACCAGCCAGCTTCTGATTAATATTTTTGAGCACAATACACCGCTGCATGATGGCGCGGTTATCGTAAAAGGAGATAGGATTACGGCGGCGACCTGTTATCTGCCTCTATCGGACAATATGGAGCTGAGTAAAGAGCTTGGCACAAGGCACCGGGCGGGCGTGGGCATCTCGGAAGTGACGGATTCCATGACCGTAATCGTTTCTGAGGAAACCGGTAAAATCAGCGTGGCTTACCTCGGCGGACTAGAGCGCGGAGTCGATGGCGACAGACTCAAAGAGCGCCTTAGGACGATTCAGAATAAACCTGTGGAGGAAAAGAAACGGAAGTTGTGGAAAGGCAGGTCCAAAAATGAAGAATAAATGGAGCCAGAATTGGGGACTGAAACTGGGTTCCTTCCTTTTTGCCGCCGCATTGTGGCTTATTGTAACGAATATTAATGACCCGGTGACTACACTGCTGATACACAATGTACCGGTGGAACTCCAGAATGAGCAGTTGATTACGGGCAGCGGTCAGGTTTATGAATATCTGGACGATACAGATGTTATCGATGTGGTGACGATACGGGCAAAGGGTTCTATTATCAATTCCCTGGGAGAAAGCAATGTAATCGCGGTGGCGGACGTCAATGATTTGACCAGCTTAAATACCATTCCCATACGTCTTTCGACGAATAAATACAACGATAATCTGGAAAGTATTACCGGAAATATCGAAAGTGTAAAACTGAGCATCGAAAATAAGATTTCCAAGACACTGCCAATCAGGACGAATACCATTGGTACGGTCAAGGATGGTTATATTATAGGGGAAAGCACGCTAGAGCAGAATCTAATCGAAATATCCGGTCCAGAATCCGTGATTTCCCAGGTAAGGCGTGCCGCTGCGACGGTCAACGTATCCGGGTTCACCAATAACATCGGTACGGATTCAGAAATCCGCCTGTATGATGAAAACGACAAAATGATTACGGCGGGCAACATTACTAAGAGCATCAGTAAGGTGCGTGTCACTGTGGAAATACTGGAAATGAAGACTGTGCCGATAAAATGGAACGTCATGGGAACGCCGGCGCGGGGCTATCAGGCGACGGGTGAAATTACGGCGACAAGAAACAACGTCGTCATTGCCGGCAGGTCTAAATTGATAGCGAATATCGAGTCTGTTGAGATTCCCGAAAGTGCATTGGATATCACGGACGCAGAAGAGAGTCTGGAAAAAATTATTGACTTAAAAGAATACCTGCCCGATGGTGTGATACTTGCCGAAGAAGACTTCCAAGGCAGGGTACGGGTAAATGTCGTAGTAGAGCCGGTTGCCGAGAGAACGGTAACGATGCTTGTAAACCGTATCCAGATTACCAATGTACCGGAAGGTTTTGAAGCCGAACTTGCAGAAGAAGAGGCTACCTATCAACTGACGCTGACCGGTCTGGCGCAAAATTTAGATGCGCTGGAAGTAAACACAATCCAGGTGACAGCAGATATCGCGGCATTTATGGAGTCTGAGGGAATGGAAGTTATGGAAGAAGGAGAATATCTGATACCTCTGACCTATCAGATCGACGGAAACGTGTCCGTAAAGGCAGCGGTTCAAGTGCATGTGAATATTACGGAAATATGAAAGAAAGTAGAATAGGTAATTGCGAAACTAAGATTTTACAGCCGCCCGTTGTGCAGAATATATAATCCAACGCAGGCACGCTCTCGCTACGGTTCAAACGCAGCGGTACATAAGATGCCAAAGTACGGCATCTAAGTACCGGCGTTTTCACAGTACCTGCTTTTGGAATTATATATTCTGTACAACTACACATTTTATACTTTAGTTTCGCAATTACTTAAAAGAAAGTAGAAATCGGAAAGGAGTATCATTATCAAATGGGGAGATTATTTGGAACAGACGGCGTGCGGGGCGTGGCGAATGAGGAGTTGACGCCGCAGCTGGCAATGCAGCTAGGGCAGGCAGGCGCATATGTGCTATCCCGTGAGAATAACCATAAACCGACGATTATGGTAGGCTGTGATACCAGAATTTCGGGGGATATGCTGGCAAACGCATTGATGGCGGGGGCTTGTTCTGTAGGCGCTAATGCGGTTTATGTAGGCGTTGTGCCGACACCTGCAGTCGCATATCTGACGAGAAAATATAAAGTGGACGCCGGGGTCGTCATTTCCGCGTCCCACAATACGGTGGAATTTAACGGCATCAAGTTTTTTGATGGAAGCGGTTATAAACTGCCGGATTCCCTGGAAGACGAAATAGAAGCGTTAATCCGTAACGGAATGCCGGATATCAAATTCCCGATTGGCGCCGGAGTCGGTAAAATCAAATATCGTACCGATGCAAGGGAAGAATATATCAATCACGCGATTCAGTCCGTCAAAGTGGATTTACAGGGCATGAAAATTGTCGTTGACTGCGCCGAGGGAGCCGCTTTTTATACTTCTGTAGAGACCCTGAAAGAATTGGGCGCGGAAGTGGTCGCCATCCACAATAACCCGGACGGGACGAATATCAACGCCAACTGCGGTTCCACCCATATGGGCGAGTTACAGGCGAGGGTGGTCTATGAGAAAGCGAACTTAGGGCTGGCATTCGACGGGGATGCGGATAGGCTTCTTGCGGTAGACGAGACCGGAAAAATCGTAAACGGCGACGAGATTATGGCGATTATCGGCAACCATATGAAAGGACAGGGCAAGTTAAAACACGATACGATTGTTGCCACTGTCATGAGTAACCTTGGATTTTTCATGATGGGAGAGAAATACAATATCCATATCGAGCAGACGAAAGTTGGCGACAGGTATGTACTGGAAAGAATGCGTGAAATCGGCGCAAGTCTGGGCGGCGAACAGTCCGGTCACGTTATTTTCTTAGATGAGAATACGACGGGTGACGGACTCCTCAGCGCACTCCATCTTCTGCAGGTTGTCGTAGAGACGCAGAAACCTTTGTCCGAGCTGAGCCGGATTATGGAAATCATGCCGCAGGCGCTTGTCAATGCCAAAGTGCCGAACCATAAGAAAGAAAAATATATGGACTA
>JAMPHJ010000033.1 GCA_023663465.1 Muribaculaceae bacterium
TTCTCTACAGTTGAAATTGTCCTCGCACTACAGCTTTCAATCAAATGACTGCAGGCCGGATCCGTGCAGATATAATCAAATTCTACCGGTTCCCAATCGGAATACATAAAATGTTCTGTTGAGGTCAGTGCAATTTCGTCCTCCCCATAAAAATACTGATAGCTTAACACTCCTGTTTTAGATGTTTTTTCTGCATTTTCTGTTGTTTTCGTCTGCACCTGGCTGTGGTTTTTGCATCCGGTAAGAGATAGGGTAAGCAGTACTGCCGCCAAGAATATTGCTTTTTTCAGCCTTCCTAATTTCATTTTGTTTTTCTCTCTTTCATCCGTAATAATGCCTTAACTATAATAACTCATTCTCAATATTATAGCATAAATCTTCCTTGCCTGCCAATAAAATATCCTTACTATAATCTTTGGGTTGCGTATGGAAAATCCTATTTTTTCTTAATTCTTTACATTTTTTACCCCATATGATAATCTATTGGTATAAAAATACGAATTTTTGGAGGTGTTTCATGAAAACTGCAAGTAAAGAACGAACCTTACAGTGGATTTCTAATCAATACAAAAAAGGAAATATATCTTTTTCCCACAAGCTACAACGACCAATTGGACAATGGAGTCCCCGGATGAAATCTCTATTAATCCATAGCCTCTTATCTGGTTTTCCCGTAAATCCTATTTATACTGTGGATGAGGGGGGAATTATCTATACGCTTGATGGCTCGCAAAGAACTTCCACATGCATCGCCTATGTAAATAATGAATTTGCTTTGAGTAAAAACACGCCCAATGTGATTATCCAGGTTACAGAAAACGGCGATTCTATAGCCAGGGAATATGTCATCGCAGGGAAAAAATTTAAAAAACTCGATGAGGAAGTGCAGTCTACCCTGCTTGCATGCAGCCTGGAATTTTGTACTTTATCTGATTACACTGATGAAGAAGTCAAAGAAATGTTCCGCCGTCAGAATGCAGGCAAGCCCCTGAATCCCAAGCAGCTTCGCATCGTAAAAGAAAGCGATGCATTCAGTGATGCCGTTTACGCCCTCGCCAACCATCCGTTTATGGATAAGTTAATGACGAAAACCCAGCGCAAAAATGGCACTGACAGAGACCTTATCATCCAGACGCTCATGCTAATTATGACAGACCAGAACAACGATTATACTTCCTTTAGAAGTAAAGCTATCGATGCGTTTGTTATGGAACGGGCAGATGAATGTCTTGATAAAATGAATACCTTAAAGGATGCTATGGATAATTTTGATGCTGCGTTTGAAACCATCAAGATACCCATAACTTCTATTCCCATGATTTTACAATCTGGATATCGTGTGGAAAAAGACGGAAAATCATTCAGCAAATTAGTTGATACTCTTGAACAGTTTTTGAATGATTATGATAATAACGAGGAGTATAAGAAATTTGTGCAGTCTGGAACCTCGGCTAGTGAGAAGGTTCGTGGAAGGTTAGATTATTGGAACGGACTTGTAAATGCTATGTAATATTGGATTTGTAATCATAAGAGGGAAGATAAATTCCCTCTATGGATTACATTTCTTACATGGTTCATATCCCTGCGCAACAATACTGTCCCTGCTTTCAGAAGAATCTTTTCTGTTTGCCGTAGGCAGATAGCTGCATGACGGTCTATGGAATTTCTTGGTCTTCGTATTAAGGACGTAAGTCAACTCTGTGGTGGCCGTGTTACCTGCCGGCTGCACGGTTTCTTCTGTTGGCTGCAGCGTTTCCTGATTCTGGTTTTTCTGCGGCTGCGCTGTTTCCTGATTTTGGTCTTTCTGCGGCTGTACAGACTGCACTGCTTCCTTGTTCTGATTTGTCTGTAGCTGTGTCTTCTTCGCTGCGCTCCCACTAGGTTCCCCTGCTTTCCATGTTTCGGAAGCGGGCACGTTAAACTCTATTTTCTTTCCATCCGATACGGCGACTATGGCGCCTTCTTCGTCCGTCCGGTATACTTTTATTCCGCCCATCCTGAGCTTATTGAGTGTTTCCGCATGGGGATGACCATAAGAATTTCCTTCTGCGCAGCTGATTACTGCATAGTCTGGATTAACCGCTTCCAGAAATTCTTCCGAAGTGGAGTATTTGCTCCCATGATGCCCCACATGGTAAACATCCGCAGAGATATCCAGTTCCGTGTCCAGAATATCCTGCTCTGCATCTTCCCCTGCATCGCCGGTAAAAAGAAATTTCGTATCTCCGTTTTTAATGATACAGGCGATGGAAGAATCATTGGGATTGTCATAGATATCGTTTGGCGCTATGAAAGTAATAACCGCCGTTCCCAGAAAATACCGGAATCCGACCTGCGGCGTTTTGTATTCCGTACGTTTGTCATCCAACGTCTGTATTAACTTCTGGTAGTCTTTATTATCTTTTTCATAATTGGACATAAAGACCTTTTTCACATCAAACTTGGTAAGAATGACCGGTGCGCCGCCGATATGGTCTGAATCGGGGTGGGTTAAAATAAGGTAATCCAGTTTTTCAATCTTTTGTTTCTGTAAGTAATTCTGAATGGCGGTTCCCTTCGAGCTATCGCCTGTATCGATTAGCATCGCATGTTTTCCACAGATAATCAGCGTTGCATCGCCCTGTCCGACATCCATAAAGTGTACTTCCATTTTATCCGGGTCTGCCGCAGATACAGTGACGGTTTCAAAAGAAAATCCACTCATGAAAATAGATAAAATAAGTATGGCGTTTAAAAGATACCGGTTTATTCTTTTCATGGCAATAATTTCCGCCTCCATTTTTGTATCCGATTAATTTTTCACTTGCTTTTTCGACTTAATATGCTATACTTATATTCATGGGGCATTAGCGCAGTTGGGAGCGCGCAACATTCGCATTGTTGAGGTCACGGGTTCGAATCCCGTATGCTCCATTTCAGAAAACGTTGATACAAAACCCTTCATAAATCCCAACCGGAATATCCGTCCCAAACGGATACTCTTCTACTGATTCCTTTTCAAAAAAGTATACCGTAACGCGCTGTTTCATCGGGTCTATTATCCAGTATTCCCTGACGCCTGCAGTACGATATTTGAATAACTTTGTAAAATAATCCATTTCCTTGCTGCCCGGTGATACAATTTCAATAATCCAGTCGGGTGCGCCATTGCAGCCGTTCTCTGTAATCTTGTTTTTGTCACAGATAACAGATATGTCCGGCTCTACATAGTTCCTATCATTTTCATTTAAAAATACGGCAAAAGGAGCCGGAAGCGCTTCACATTCACCCTGATTACGCCTAATATAATCTTTAATCTGATAATGCAAATCAGAAACAAGCCTTTGATGTTTCGTATTCGGCGGCGCCATATAATAAATCCGTCCGTCAATCAGCTCGGCTCTTTCACCGTCCGGCAGCTCATAAATATCCTCAATCGTATAGAGATCTTCCCTTGGTGCATCCATCCTAATCCCTCCGCTTTCCTAATAATATTATATAGTATTCCTTTAAAAATCAGCATAATTCAAGCTCCAAAAAGCTGTTTTCAGCCTACAACTCCAACACCATCAGATACGCTTCCTCCATAACCTTCACGACCTGGAAGCCCAGCTTCCGGTACAGCCAGTAGGCATAGTTTTCCCGGTTGACGCTTAGCGATGCGCGCGGGTATCCTTCATTTTTCAAAAGGGCAATCATTTCCTGCATGAGTTTTCTGCCGATTCCGTGCCGCTGACACTCTTTTTTCACGGAAATCACAAATTCCGGCGTGCGGTTGTCGATATAGCCATAGCCTTTTATCTCGCCCGCCAAGATGCGCGTCCAGACCATGCCAAGCACATGTCCTTCCGACTCCGCCACCAGGCAGTGATCTCCCTCTTTTCCGAAATCTTTGATATAAGCCGCAAGCTCCGGGCGTTTTAGAAGCTCCTGCCCATTCATGGGATTGCCGGGCTGATAGATTGCCCCGCGCAGGAAATCTTCCATAAAAATCTGTTCCTCTTCCCGCATCGGACGGATGACAATTTCATTCAACTCGCCCGTATTCTCGGTATTTCTTAGGAATTTACGGAGTACGCGGTACAGTTTCTGCGTATCGAGAGGTTTTTCCAGATGTCCGTCCATGCCGCTTTCTATTGCCTTCCTTTTATCTTCATCGAAAGCATTTGCCGATACGGCGATAATCGGAATCCCGGCTAAAACGGGGTTCTCGATGGCGCGGATGGCTCTTGCGGCATGATAGCCGTCCATGATGGGCATCTGGATATCCATCAGAATCAAATCGTAATCGCCGGGCTCAGACTGCTCTATTTTCCGGACTGCAACGGCGCCATCTCCCGCTGTATCTACGAGAAAACCGAAATCTTTTAGCACTTCATTCTCTATTTCCAGATTAATTTCGTTATCATCCACCACCAGAATCCTTTTCGGGGTCGTAAAGGCAAAGGGGGTATCTTCCGTCGTTTCTATTTCCAATGTCTTTCTTTCGTGGACATAGACGGGCACTGTCACAGTAAATTTGCTGCCTTTGCCGACCATACTGGAAACTTCTATCGTACCGCCCAAAATCCCCGCAAGGTCTTTGGCAATCGTCAATCCCAGCCCCGTCCCATGTATGCCGCTGGACGTGGTATTTTTTTCCCGCTCAAAAGGGGTAAAAATATGTTTCAGAAACTCTGCGCTGATACCGATGCCGTTGTCTTCCACGATAAACTGGAAGGGTCTGTGCTCTTTGGCGGCTTCCAGCTGCTCGATGAGGGTAATCGTCACCCAGCCGCCGTCCTTTGTATATTTGACGGCATTGTCCACAAGATGCTGCAGAATCTGTTTTAACTTCATCTGGTCCGTAGAAACCACATCATGTTTCAAATTGGATATATCCAGAGAAAGGGTAATATTTTTGGCGGCTGCCTTCGGGAGTATTGCCATCTGCACCTGCTGGGCGATATCCATCAGGCTGCACTCGCTCTCTTCCACATAGATTTTACCGGATTCTATTCTGGATATTTCCAATACGTCGTTAAGCAGCTGTAAAAGCTGGTCGCTGGATGCGGAAATGATATCCAGATACTCCTGAATCCGCTCTTTATCGTCGATATGCTTTTTCACAAGGGAAGTAAAGCCAACAATCGCATTCATCGGCGTCCTGATATCATGGGACATGTTGGATAAAAACAGATTTTTGGCGTTATTCGCCGAGTTGGCGGAATCTAACGCTTCTTTCATCATCTGTTTCTGCTTCAGCTCCTGGATAATCTCATCATCGATATTCCGGTAAGCCCATACTACCTGGGATACATTGACCTCTTTCCCGACATTGACGACACGCAGCTGAATATAGGACGGTTTGCCGTTTCTCATAATACGGTAGTTTATATGGAATGTCGTATTCGCTCCCAGCTTCTCACGGATATAGGCAATACGGCTGACGCCTTCCAATATCTGGCGGTCTTCGGGATGAACCCACTTTTCGATATAAGCGGCGTCAAATCCTTCAAAATCCTGCGTTCTCTCGTCTGAAAACTGTTTGGCAAAACGCGGGCTGACACGATATGCCCTGATGTGGTTTTTATGTAAATCCACATAGAAAATAGATTCGTAATCGATACTGAGTCCTTCAATCATCTCTAGCCGCCTGAGGTGCTCCTGATGAATCAGTTGTAACTGCTGGGTATATTCTTTCGTTCTTTCCTGCAATAGCTGTTCTTTCTGTCGTTTTTCCTGTAAAAGCTGCTCTCTTTTCTCTGTGCTGTCCGCCATAAACACATAGAAAATATCCCCGGCAAAATCGTTTTTGACGAAATGGCTGTAGGCGTCCACCCATCTGACCTCATTATCTGCCCGTATAATCCGGTATTCCGCATAATCTAAGTCATACTGGCTGTTTTCAATCTGCTCCTTAATCCGTCTTTCCACGTTTGCCAAATCAGCGGGGTGCACAATTCCCCGGAAGGAATTTCCTGTCAGCGTCCAAAATTCCTTCACGGTATCACAGCCAAAAATCTGCAGCATCGCTTCATTGACATAAACCAGCTCACAGCTTTCATTGGCACGGTAAATGAAAAATCCTCCCGGTATTCTGTCCAAAAAACGTTTTATATGCATTGCCTGTTTTTCCCCTTCTTCAAGCAGGGAAACAAATGTAGATAATTTTTCGTCTCTCATGAGTGTGTCCTCCGAATTGCCTTTCGATACCTGACAAAAAACGATTTTAATTACTAAATTCCAATATCCTATTACTGTTATTTTATCATGGATAAAAGGATTATCATAGAGACTTCCAAAATTTTTCCAAAATATTTTCTAAAATAACGGATAAAAGCCGCGTACATTCCTGCCGCGGCTTTTGCTTACCAGTCGATCACAACCTTAAACAAATCTCCATCCGTTTCGATTCTAAAGCTTCCGCCCTGAAGCTCCGTAAATGACCTGGCTATCGCCAGTCCAAGCCCGCTTCCTTCCGTATTTCTGGAAGCGTCCCCGCGCACGAAGCGTTCCGTCAGCTCCTGGGGATTCCCAGCTATTTCCTGTGCGGAAATATTTTTCAGCTCAATATGGACGCCTCCTCCTTCCGGGATATCCCTTTTTTCCAATACGATGAATACCCGCGTATCGGGAAGCGCGTATTTTGCGATATTGGTATAGAGATTTTCAAAAATCCGGTAGGTTTTCTGGCTGTCCAGAGACAGGATAATCTTCTCATCGGGGACGGTAAAGCGCACCTGCAGTCCCGCAGCCTGCAATTTTTCTTCCTGCTCTAAATACGCCTGCCGCATCAGATTGCAGATATCCACGGGAACCTGCTCCAGCTTCACGGTGCCGCTGTTTGCCTTACTGACCTCAAATAAATCTTCTATCAGGACTTTTAAGCGAAGGGATTTACGCTCCAATGTCTTTACATATTCTTTTCGCTGTTCTTCCGTGACGCCTTCTTCTTTTAACAAGTCGATATAAGTAATGATTGCAGTAAGCGGTGTCTTTAAATCATGGGACACGTTCGTAATCAGTTCCGTCTTCATCCGCTGGCTCTTAACTTCCTCATCCACCGCATTCTTAAATCCATCCTGAATCTTATACAGTTCTTCCTTATAGGATTCAAAAACGCCGAAATCCTCTTCAAACGTATGATTCAGCTTTCCCTGTGCAATCGAATTGGAAGCTTCCAATAGTTTCGCATACTGGCTCTGGATTTTAGAAAGCGCCTTTTTACAAATCAGATAGAGTGCCAGAAAATAAAATACCAGCCCGACCATGCCAATACCCCAGAGCATACATGCCGTTTCCACCAGACAGAAATTGATAAAGATAATCTTTCGCAGCGTTTTGTTCATATCCTTACCCAAATCCGTCTGGGCTATTTCCGCCCGGAAGCTGCGGTAATGTTTCTGTAAAAATTCCCGGAGTTTTCGTAAAATAACGCAAGTCAGAACTCTTGTCCTAACATACTCTTTTCCATTCCTAAGGACATCGGAAACTTCCAGGCAAAGGACATACCATATGCCGAATATCACCGATACCACGATAAAGCCGAATCCCTGCAGGATGAAATTTTTCATTGTCCCTGACATATCTTTAAGACCCGGTACGGTATCCAGCCACTCCCGCATATCGCCGTCAGCTACATACATCACGAAATCTGGCATAAGATTGATGATAAAGCCAAATAGAAACACTGCTGCCACAACGACCGCCTCAAGCGGCGCTTTTCGCTCCCTTACACCTGTCAGCAAACTCCGTTTAAAGATGGCAAGCAGCATGACCAGCACAAAAATCCCGGCTAAAAAGGCGGCAAAAACAGTGTCTACAGGCTCGTAGTAACCGTTAATTGCCGGCACTGTATTTAGCTGATCCCTCGTGACTGCATAGATAAACGTCGCATTGGCAGGTTTCCTCTGGCTGACAGTCAATCGCTTTTCCCCCTCAAAAGAGTCTTCTTTCCCATAAGCCAGAAAGGTTTCTACCTCTTCCCGCTCCGTCAGCAGCCTTCCAACGGAGCTGTTTTCCACTACCTGCACGGTCTTGAGCAGTCTGTCCGCATCCCTTCCCCTGACGCTGATATTCTGCAGGTATCCCGATGCATTATAATCCATAATCACATAATAGAGATAGGCGTCATCGACGTCCGCCATATCCACTTCCCCGCCATCTTTTTTCTGCAGCAGTTTTTCAATGGGCAGCGCCGTATTGCTTAAACTTGTTCCCGTCGTCTTATCCAGCGCGTAATAATCTATCAGCGTCGCGATATCCTCATTAAAAACACCTTGTATCTCATTGACCTCTACCTGCAGCTGTTGTGCGTAAAGCTCCAGAATGGCTCTCAGATACCCTGTGCCCGCATTGTATCCATAGTCCAGGACATATCCGTCTGTTTCGTCCGTTTCTGAAGCCACCGTCCCATATACTGTATCCTCCGCTTCTGCATTTTCATAGTCATAAACAGCGGGCGCCTCTTCCACATCCGTTATGATTTCTTCCAGATATAAATCGTCATAAGTATTGATAGCGCTGCCGCTCTTATCCATGAGGTTCTTATAAAGGACATAGTTACTCCTAACCAGCGTTCCGATAAAAGTCTCACTTTCCATAGTGCTTAGCCCATAGGTAAGCCCATAAGATTCAACATATTCCTGCGCATTTTTCTGAAATGCCGGGAACAGTGCCGTAAATAAGGCAGAAGCAAGAATGACAATTACCACTCCCGTCCATTTAGCCCTGTTACCATTTTTCAATTTTGTATCCAACACCCCACACCACCTTCAAATATTTTGGTTCCTTCGGGTTGATTTCTATTTTTTCCCGAATCCTTCTGATATGCACCATAATCGTATCCGTATTAATCGCCTGTTCGTTCCAGACGCGCTCATAAATTTCTTCCGCCGAAAATACCCTGCCGGGATTTTTCATCAAAAGTTGTAACACCTTAAATTCCAAGGGCGTCAGCTTCACGGGTTCTCCATCTACCGTCACTTCCACCGTATCCTCGTTCAATTCCAGCCCGCCGATGACATGGACTCTATCGCCCCTTTGTTTCTCATCCACCGCTTCCAGATACTTCTTATAGCGGCGCAGATGGGAATTGATTCTTGCTAAAAGCTCCATCGTCGTAAAGGGTTTGGTCACATAGTCGTCCGCCCCCATATTCAGTCCCATAATCTTATCCACTTCTTCCGATTTGGCGGAAAGCATGATGACCGGGAAGTCATAGCCTTTTTCCCGCACTTTCATCATCATGGTAATGCCGTCCATGCGGGGCATCATCACGTCCACAATCGCCAGATGGATTTCTTCGCTTTCGATTTTCTCTAACCCTTCTATGCCGTCGGCTGCCTGTAGTACCTGATAGCCCTGATTCTTTAAATAAATTTCTATCCCTTCACGGATTTCCTTATCATCTTCAACAATTAAAATACGAAATGCTTCCAAAACGCCGCTCCTCCTGTCTGTAATTCTGCATGGCAATATTATAATAAAGAGCCGCGCATTTTGCAATTTCCCTTGTTTCGTATTTCGCTGCGGTTTCCAAGGCGCCCTGTTCTAAGTAAGTCCTGTCCTGATTTAAAAGCTCCTCCAGCCTGTCGTTAAATTCAATTTCTGACGCGCGTGTCATATATCCGTTTCTGCCGTTTACGACGATATCCCGGACGCCCGATGCATATAAGGCAAGCACCGGCGTCGCTGCCGCCATCGCCTCTAAGAGTACGATGCCCTGGGTTTCTGACAGGGAAGAAAAAAGAAACAAATCTGCTGCCTTGCAGTAATTTTTTACCTGTTCGTTTGGCACTTTCCCGACAAAAACCACTTCTCCCAGGATATCCAGCTCCTTTGCCAGACTCTGCAGTTGTTTCTGATAGGGACCTTCCCCGATGATGGCAAACCGGAAATCGGCGCCGTATTTTCTTTTCCTTCCGGCAAGGGCGCGCAGCAAAAATTCCAGATTCTTTTCCTTCGCCAGTCTTGCCACCGTACAGAATAAATGCCGTTTCCCCGCTAATAAGTCTGACCGCAGCTTTTCTATGTCCTCTTTCCCAGTCAGAAAACTATCCTTCTCGATTCCCGTAGGCAGGACCACAACCCGCGTCCCGTCGCAGATATCTTCCAGATAGGTCTGCATGGACGGCGTAGGCGCAAAAATCATGTCGCAGGCTCTCGCAAATCGGTTTACATAACTCGGAATCAGATTCGTAAGAAACGACGCCCCAATATAGTGCAGATATTGCTCATACCGCGTATGATAAGTCATGCAAAGAGGTACATGATATTTCCGGGACAGATATTCTGCCGTCCATCCTATTAACATCGGATGATGTACATGGATAATATCAAAGTCGCCCGCCTTAAACTGCCTTTCGATCTCACCATCCAGACTGTTCGGCACAGAAAACCCATTGGCGACGCCTTTGATGAGGGCGTGATAGCGTACCACATTTTCATCCGCCTCCTGTCCCTTATAGTTGGGCGCAAATACTACCACTTCATGTCCGTTTGCCCGAAGCCCTTTACTCAATCGCTCGATGGATATGGGCACCCCTGCGACAAAGGGCTTGTAATTGTTCGTCATCATTGCTATTTTCATCACTGTAACTATGCTCCTTTCTCAGCCTGTAAACGTCGTCCCCAGATAAGTAAACACTGCATCTCCTAAGAAATACCCCGCTCCCACGAATACGAGGTTCCATACAAAAACGCCCAATGCGGAACTGATGGTGTATTTTACGAAATCAATCTTTAACACCCCCGCCGGAATAGATACCAGCGTCCGCACCATCGGAATCAGCTTGCTGATAAAAATACCGATACACCCTTTCTGGCGGATGATGGTAAAATTCCTGTCAATCGCCTCCCGATGCTTAGGAAATTTCTGTAAGTATTTTTCCAGTAAGAGATTGCCGCCCGTCCTGCCCAGAAAATAGAGAATCCAGCTTCCAAGTACGCCCGCCGCCAGTGTAATCACCATGACCATCGGGAAATTGATATCGCCCTTCGCCGCCCATATCCCGGAAAGCGGCATGATGATTCCCGCCGGAAAACCCGGCAGATTCATATATTCCAATAGTACAATGACAAAAATCGCCACCGCCCCATACCGGGTAAAATAAAAAGTAATCGTTTCTAGTCCCATAATTTCCTCCATTCTCTGCCATCCTGTCCTGATTACAGATATTTCTTCCCCCGCCGGAACTTTCTGCTTCCAGCTTTTCGTACAAATCAAGGATACCCGATAAAACGAAAAATGCCTTGGGTAAAAAACGAAAGAATTTCTTAAAATAACATTACGTTTTTCCGTATTCTTTCTTCACAATCCCATGTAAGTATGTTACACTATAAGTATCTCTTACAAATTTCCACAAAATCTATTTTCAGAATCGAGGGTTCCCTATGACGCACAAAGAAAAGGCAGTACAACTCCTAAACCAGCAATACCACTGTTCCCAGGCGCTGTTCGGCGCGTTTGCCGAAGATTTCGGACTGGATTTAAAGACCGCCTTTAAAATCAGCACCTGTTTTGGCGGCGGTATGCGCCAGGGCGGACTCTGCGGCTGTATTTCCGCTTCCCTGCTCGTACTCGGCATGGCGTTCGGCTTCTACGACGCACAAGACAGAGAGCTAGAAGCTTACGGTAACCAGAAGACAGAAGAATTTGTGCGACTTTTTTCTGAAAGAATGCAAGGCGTCATCAACTGCCGCGACATTCTGGGAAAAGACATTTCCAAACCGGAAGATATGGCGATTATCCGTCAGGATAAACTAATCCTGAAGAAATGCCCGCGGGCAATCGACGTCAGCATCGATATTTTAGAAGAACAATTAGCAGACTATCTGGAAGATACCCCCGAAAGCCATATTTCTTTAGAAGATATCCCGGAAAACGACGAGATGCAGACCCTGTTAAAAGATTTAAGCCGCCTGAAACGCTTCCGGCGAAATGTAAACAATCTCCTGCTCTCGGCGGTAAAAGACGTAGCTTTCATCCAGTTCGATATCCGCAAATTCAAAATCGTCAACGATTTGTACGGGGAAAAATTCGGGGATGAAGTTTTGGTCTTTATCCGTAAACAGTTAAAAGAAGTCTGTAACGATACACAGTACTATATCAACCTGCGCAGCGATGTGTTTATGGTGGTAACAGAATACGAAGAACAATCAGAAATCATAGAATTGATTCAGAAATTAGACGAACGGATCAATTGCTTTAAAGACGTGAAACTACAGCTTACTTACGGCGTCTATACAGTCGAGGATAAAAGCATGGAGCTGCGCCAGATGGAAGATCGCGCTGCAATCGCCAGAAAGGCTTCCAAAAATGATGTGGTAACCAATATCCTCTTTTATAAAGAGCAATTCAAAGAGTCTTTATACAACCGGAAATTCATCGAAGAAAATATGCAGGCGGCAATCGACGAAGAGCAATTTATGATGTACTTACAGCCCAAATACAGCATCGCCAAAAATGAAATCATCGGTGCGGAAGCGCTCATCCGCTGGCGGCACCCGAAACGGGGCATGATTTACCCGGATCAGTTCATTCCGATTATTGAAGAAAATGGTTTTATTCGGAAAACAGATTATTATATCTGGGAAAAAGCTTGTCGTTTCATCAAAAAATGTGAAAAGGCAAGACTGAGACCCTGTCCGCTTTCTGTCAACGTATCCAGGGTCCATCTACGGGACAACGAATGTATCCAGGTACTTGCCGATATGATTGTGAAATACCAGATTCCTAAGTCCCTCTTAGAGCTGGAAATCACGGAATCCGCAGACAACCAGCAGGTCAGCTTAAAAGCGCTTCAATTAAAAGACGAAGGCTTTACACTATTGATGGACGATTTCGGAAGCGGCTACTCTTCCTTAAATGTTCTTTTGGAAACGCCTTTTGATGTGATAAAATTGGATAAGAAATTCATGGAAAATATGATGGTATCCAACAAAGGACGACTGATTCTGGAGCAAATGGTATCTATGGCGGATAAACTACAGCTGGGACTCCTTGCTGAAGGCGTGGAAACGAAAGAACAGATTGACTTATTACAAAGTATCGGCTGCGACCAGGTACAAGGCTACTATTACGCCAAACCTATGCCAGAAGAAGACTTTTATGCACTGTTAGAAGAAAGCCAGCGCACAAAAGTCTAATCTGTCAGGTTTTATTAAGTGTTTTTTCGTCTCATTATTTACGGTTCCTTGTACCACTCTAGCTCCACCGCCGGAATCACCATATAATTATCTTCACCATCCCCTGCCCTCAGTATCACATTCCTGATACCCGCCTGAATAATCATTCTGGCGCATAGAGGGCAGGGCTTTGCTTTGTGCACAGAGCCGTCTTCGGGATTGATGCCCGCCAGATATAAATCCGCGCCCAAGGTCTGCTCCCTGGAACAATTCAACAGTGCGTTCGCCTCGGCATGAATTGCCCGGCAGATTTCATAGCCTTCGCCCTGATGCATATCTTTAGAGATCCGCGGACAACTCCCGATATCGCAGCAATTCACAAGCCCTCTGGGAGAACCGTTGTATCCTGTGGAAATCACGGCGTCGTCTTTGACAATCACTGCCCCGTACTTGCGCTTGATACAGGTACTCCGGTATGCGAAAGTCTCTGCGCAGTTTAAATAAGTATCGTTTTTGGAAATTCTTTTATTCGCCTGTGGTTTTACCATGTACGATTCTCCTTTTCCGCTGGGTATCTTTTATTTCTTTCGCTTTCTTTTTTTACCTTCTTTTTCTGACTCTTCTTCCTGCTCTATCTGCTCTGTCTGTTCTATCTGCTCTATCCGTTCTTCCTGCTCAATCTGCGCTTCTTGCCTTTGCTGCTTTCTCCGTTTCTTTTTCCGAATAATAAAAACAAGAATAACGATTAACGCGGCTGCCGCCAAAACTATGTAAAGCAGGTAATCTAAAATCCCCTTCTCATGAATGCAGACTGCGATTTCCACTTCCGTACCTTCCGCCGGGAAAAGATAGTAGATACCCATAAACTCCGTATCCGCCTTCACCCATTGGTTTTCCTGCTTCAGATAGATATTGACTCCTTCGGTCATTCCCTGCGGCGCCTGATAACGGAATTGATGCGTAGAAGTTCCATCTTCTGGCAGCGTCACTTTCCAGTGTTCCGCAATATCTTCCAATCCCACCTCTGCAATATCCATATCCTGCAAATCCAAAACCGCTTCTTTTAAGAAGGTACCGTCCACTAAAAGGATAGACTGATTATTTTCTCTTACCTTCCCAGAAGCAATCGTCGTCAAATAGCGCACATACTCTACCGTCACATCTTCATCGCTGGATACATTTTTCAGCTCTTTTCTATCCCAATCCGCATAGAAACCATCCTTCGTGGGAATTTCCGGATACATGCCACCTAATACGGTTCCACCGTAAGCACACTCTGTTGACCCGATTTCTTCTTCATCCGCATAGAAGGTTATAGTCATCCGCCTGAATTTATTGGGTACCCCTTCCATTTCCAATAACGCTTCATATCCGATAGGCTCCGCCTTGCCGCTATAGCTGATACGGTCGATACCCGCCAGCTCATCCGATACGAAGAAATTGTTTGCAATCGTTCCATTGTGGTCTGTCTCGCCGGCGATTGCCCCCGCAAAAGCGCTCGCGCCCTGAATCCGCACCATAGCGCAGCAGTTGTCGATACTGGAACCTTTGCCTGCAATCCCCGCCACATACTCATCGCCAGAAACCGCACATTTTACATAACTTTGTACGATATAAGAGCGGGACTCTCCCGCGATACCGCCCACATAACTTCCAGTGGTACTATCGACTCTCCCATAATTCTCGCAGCGAAGAATCGTTCCCATCTCTTGCAGACCGGTGATGCCGCCTACGCTGCTCTTCTGTGCAGTGATACGCCCGGAATTGATATTGTGGCGCAGGACGCATTTCGTCAAAAAGGTGGAGTTTAACTTGGCATCTTCGATTCCCGTCACATCGCTTTCCAAGTCGAAATCATATTCGATTGCCATCGTCCCGGCAATCCCGGCTACATTGAGATCTCCCCGGACACTCCCTTGATTCTTACAATCGGCAATCGTCGCATCCGTGCTGTTCTCTGCATCTTCCATAGAAGCGTCCTCATAAATATTAGAATAATCCATATCCAGCACGCCGTCAATGGCATCCGTATAAAGCCGCATGAGAGTACTAAACTGGTCGTTAAGCGCACCCAGATCCCCCAGCAGCACGTCGTTGGTAGAAGACATCTCATCATTCAGATAGCCGATATTTTCCGAAAGCCCCTGCAAATTGGAAGTCAGATTATTGGTCTGCGCACGGTAATCGTTTCCAAGCTGCGGCATATTGACATCCGGCATCCCGTTTAACGTATCAAAGATATTTTTGGCTTCGCCACCGGCTGCCTTCATATTTCCAGCAGCATCCTGCACATGTCCCGCCGCTTTTTTGAGCTGCTCTGCTGCATCTTCGGTCATTTCATCCTGATGCAATAGGGCGATATCGGACATTGTTTTTACAGCGTCACTGATATCATCCACATAGTTTGTCCCATGCGCACTCTTATACTGGGTGTCTGCATAATCTGCAGCATCGTTTTCCACTTTGATGATAACGTCGGCTTCCTGCATTTTGGCATCTACCGCTTCTAACAACTGATTATCCAGTGTTGCCTGCTCCCCTTCCACTGCGGGGAACGCGCTTTCCACAGCCGTATCTGCCTGATAATGTACCCATGCTTCCACTTCCAAATAATTATGATAATCGCCACTCTTATTCCAGGGATTGACCACTGCTTCCCCGATGCGCGGTCTCAAATCGTCCTCATTGACGGCTTCTCCTGTATAAGGCGCATTCGTGCGAATCTCATCCAGATACAGATTCCTATAGGCTTCCTCTGCTTTAGTATAATACGCCGAATGCTCTTTTGCCGCATTTTCCAGTGTTTCTTTTGCCTTATCATAGCGTTCTTTTTCTTCCGCTGTCATATACTGATAGATATCCAGGGATTCTACCGCTTTCTTTAATTCCTCCGCGGCAATTTCCACATTGCCCGCCGCATCTTCGGTCTTACCGATGACACCATCCTGTTTTGCACTTTCGTCCATAATATAGTCCAGACGGTTTAAAGCATCGTTGGCGGAACCTATCATATTATCCGTCCATTCCACCGTCCTGTCCGCCAGAAATGCCGTAGCGTCCCATGCTTTATCGGCAAATCCCTGTATCACCGACAATCTGCCCGAAATCGTATCGGATTCTGCCCCCGCATCATCCAACATTTTTTCCGCCAAATCATGCATTTTATCAATATTTTCGGAAAGCTGATGGGCGATATCTTTCGTCAAATCGATGGCGATGTAAGGCTCAGTCTGCCCCGCTATGCCGCCCACATCTTTACGCCCATACACAGTACCGGTATTTTCACAGGCATAGACATATCCAGACTGCCTTCCTACGATACCGCCCATATTGTAACCCACATGTTCGTAACCGATTGTCCCGGTGTTGACACTCCGCTGGATAATCCCGGTGGAAAGTCCTGCGATACCGCCGCTGTCAATAGTATTGCTATTGATGGATTCTTCCTTCTCATTTTCTGCGCCGGAATCCAGCAGTCCGGAATACTGCGCGATATTCAAATCTTCCAGCGTTTTTTCCCTATCCTCGCCGGATATGTTCACGTCCGCTTCGTTGGTGCAGCCCGCCACGTTTCCCATATTGTCGCCGACAATCCCGCCGGTATAGTGCGCCCCCGTCACCTTTCCCTTATTCGTACAATTCATCAGGATACCGCTTACTTCATTAAAGCCTGCGATGCCGCCAACATAATCGTTTCCTTCCAGAATGCCTTCAAACTGGCAGTTCATGACAATCCCAAAGTTATCGCCCACGATTCCGCCAACGACCATCTGCTGCCCCATAGGACGCACGACCCCCTTCACGGAAAGATTCGCAATGACCGCCTTACGCTGGGTATAACAGAACAGCCCCGTATAAGAGACCGAATCCCTAATTGACAGACCGCTGATAGTATGTCCCTGCCCGTCAAAATATCCGCCAAAAGTCGGGATAGATACAAAATCGCTTCCCGTTAAATCTAAATCCGCTTCCAGATAGACTTTTTTATTCTGGGAAAACGTATCCAGCCTGCAGTTTCTGGAAAGGGTCTTCAAATCTTCCACGGAATCTATGAAAATTTCTTCCCACTGCACCTCTTCATCCTCATAAGACTTTAACGTCTCATTGGCGTCCTCAACGGTTATGACTTCTTCTTCCTCGTTTTCTTCTTTTTCCTCTTCTGCTTCCTGCCCTTTATCCGCTGCTGTTTTATCCGTTTCCACCGCTTCTACATTCAATACTGGCGCTGCGACAAGTAAGAGCGCCATCAAAAGGGAAATGACTCTTTTCTTACACATACTCCTGCACCTCCACTTCCTTTCTCTGTCCCGCTAACTGCGCCGCCATTTCCCGGTATTCGTCTTCTGTCAGCTCCGTCACATCTCCGGCTTCCACATAAGCGCTGACATTTCCCCGGATAATCGCGTTCATGCTGCCCGTTACCGTACCGTCTATCTTACCGCGCACCAGACCGTCCACTTTTATCAGGCCGGTCGCATTCTTCGTCCGAATCGGCATATTCATGACAAACGCGGTCTTCTCAATAATCGTATCTCCGACTAGCAGAATCTGCGGCAGGACAAACATGGTAATAAAAATGGAAATCAGCGTGCCCCGCCCCAGACATTTTCCAATGCCAAAAATCGCCACATCGGAGGTCAGTTTCCCGATTAAAATACCCGCTACCGCCAGCATCGTGCCAGAAGTGACAATCGTAGGGAAAGAAGCATTCATCGTGTCAATGATAGACTCCTTCCTGCCCATTGTCTTACGCAGTTCTGTATATCTGCTGGCAATGACAATCGCATAGTCAATATTGGCGCCCATCTGAATGGAGCTGACAATCAGATAGCCTAAGAAAAACAGATTGTCATGCTGTAAGGAAGGCACCGAGAAGTTAATCCAGATACTGCCCTGGATGACCGCAATCAGAAGCACCGGCATTCCGGCGGATTTAAACGTAAACAGCAGCACCACCAGAACAACCAGAATCGATACCACATTGACCACCATGTTATCGCGGGCGAAGGTTTTCTGCAAATCGTACTGGCTCACCGACTCCCCGCATACCAGTATCGTACCGCTATAATACTTTCCCGCTATCTCATGCATCTTATCCAGAAAGGCAAAGGTTTCCTCACTCTCTTCGGGAAGCGTCAGATATACCAGCATACGGCTGTAATTTTCCCCCTGCAGCTGATTCCTGGCAAAATTCATCATCCTATAAGCGTCGTCCAACGTTTCCTGCAGCTCGTCCTCTAACGTCACATACCCCTCTTCCACTTCGTCATAGACGAACATAAACATATCAATCAATGGCACCTGATAGTCCGCCAAGCCATTCACTACCTTGGCATAATCCTCATCATTCACGGCATAGGCGGTATAAATCAGCTCCGCCACTTCATAATCCAAGTCAATTAATTCCGAAAACTGCCTCGGCGTCAGCTTATCCGTGAGATTGTATCCATCCATCGCCTCAACATTGGCAAGCCCCATCGTATAATCCACTTCGGGACAGGAATCTAAGTCCCGCAGCAGCGCTTTCTCACTATCATAATCGCCCGCCGGCACGATTAAAGCTACCATATTTGATGCGCCGAAATTGGTTTCCTGCATCTCTTCCGCTTTCTGCACGCTGTTCTGTAACGGCGGCGTCACCGTACTATAACCGAATACATAAGGGCAGTCTTTGGAAATCATATACCCGGCGATAATGGCAACCAGAAAAAGGGGCGCCACAATATGCCTGGAAACATAGGCAAATTTCCCCACCATCGGAATCTCCGGGATAAAGTTCTTATGTTTCGTCGTATCCATCAATTTAGAAAACAGCATGATAACGCCCGGCATTAGCAAAAATACCGCGCAAAGACTTAAAAGAATTGCCTTAATCAGTACGACGCCCAAGTCCGGTCCCATCTTATACTGCATAAACGTCATCGCAATCAGACCGCCAATGGTCGTCAGCGAGCTTCCCGCAATTTCGGGAATCGCCTTACTCAGCGCGATAATCACCGCTTCGCGGGCTTCCAACTCGGCATGTTCCTCTTTGTAACGGTTTAGCAAAATGACCGCATAATCCACCGACAAGGCAAGCTGTAAGACAATCGTAACGGAATTGGATACAAAAGAAATGGTTCCTAATAGGAAATTCGTCCCCATCTGAATGATTGCCGCCGATAAAAAGGTAATCAATAAGACCGGGATTTCCGCATAGGCCTGTGTGGTCAGCAGTAGAACCGATACGACAATAATCGCCACAAGCACGGAAATCGTATTCATTTCCTGACCAATCAGCTCCGCCTGCGTATTGCCAAGACCCGTGGTCAGATAATAGTCATAATCTGCCAGCAGCTCCTTCACCCTATCCAGCGCATCCAGACAGGCATCCTCCGTTTCGTCATAATCAAACGTAATACTATAATAAGCAGACCCGTTCGCATAATGCTCTGCCGTATCATCAAAATCCACGGAAAAAACGCCCGCCGACTCTTCCAGACGGCTGCAGATATTTTCCGCCTGTTCATAAGACACATTCGCAACCATGACGCTGCAGGTCCCGTATGTAATAAACTCCTCTTCCATGAGGTCCAGCCCCTGCCTTGTTTCCGTCGTGCCCGGCAGATAATACGCCATAGAGTTTTCTACGCCGACCCAGTTTCTTGAAATGGCAGAAAAAATAATCAGGATAGCAAAAAGCAGGAAAAAAAGATTTCTCTTATCTACAATAAACCCGCATATTTTCACCATTGCCTGATTACCGTTTTTCTTCTTATTCAATTCTTTATCCATCGTACAAGCGCCTCCTTCACTCATCAAGGAATTATAACATTCCAATAAATGCATGACAATCCAAAAAATTCCGGAAACGCTATACAATTTCAATTATTTGTATCTTTTTGTGAAAATTTTATAAATTTTTCATAAAATCTTTACAAAAAAGTTTTTACGAAAAACTAATTGAATAGACTTTTCCTGCAAAAAATCTTATGTTATACTATGATATACATAGATATACATAATATCAGAATAATCAAGTATTAAGATAGATAACAAGAGGTACGGGAAGTGGAAAAGAAACATCGATTATTTTATCTGCTGATCATTGTTTCTGCATCAATGATTGTCTGTCTGGCGGGTTTCATTTATGTTAGGCGGATGAATACAGCTATTTCGGAAAATATCATCAATTCTATCAGTGAAATCGCAGAACACGACAAGGAAACGATTCAGACCTATATTGAAATCTGCTGGCGGGATCTCCACGAAATCAAGGAACGTTTTATCAGCTTTGAATGCAAAACGTTTGAAGATGTTGAAACACGCATGAACCTGGAATGCGCTTCCAGCGATTTTACCCACATTTACTTAGTTACCGAAGATGGCACTGTCTATACCGATAAGTATGTGGTCTATACACCGGACAATGATACCATGAATCGGAATCTGGATTTTCGCTCTTATTTTAAAGAAACGGACGAGAAAATTGTCATCCGCTTCGACGATAAAACAGAAGGCGGATGGCTGTCAAAAGAAAGTATTTTATACGGAATCCGGCTAAAAGACTATTCTGTAGAGGGGAAAAAAATATTTGCCCTGATTGGAATCAGCGACATCTCTTCCATTCAGGACAACATGGTCATCGACAGTTTTATCAAAGATAGAAAAGTCCGTGGTCACAGCGCCCTCATAGACATGCGCGGAAACTATATTATCAATGTCAACAAAGAAATTTATTTAAATAAACAGAATAACCTCTTCGACCACCTCTCGGAATCCGAAAGCTCCGATTTGTCAAATGAAGAAGTCCTGGAAAAACTTAAAAACCGGGAAACTTTTGGATTTTACCATTCCCATGTCGGCGAGAAAGGCAAAGAGCTGTTTTATTTTATCCCATTGGAAGATACGTTCAACCTATATTTTGTCATGTCCGTTAATGAGGAAGTCTTTGTAGAACAAAGACGGACGTTTGTATCCCTCAGCATGACGATGGCAATCTTCGCTATGGCCACCGTTTTCGTCATGCTGCTAATTATCATGAGACTGCAGATGAAAACCATACGGACCACGGAGGCTGCCCGCTCGCAGAAAGAATTTCTTTCCAATATGAGCCACGAAATACGGACGCCGCTAAACGGGCTGATTGGTATGAATCATCTGATTATGGTCAACATCGATGACGAGAGTCAGAAACCGCAAATTAAAGAATGGCTGAAAAAATCCCATAGCACGGCCAACTATCTGCTGTCGCTGGTAAACGATATCCTGGATATGTCAAAATTACAGGCTGGAAAAGTGGACATCTTAGAAGACCCTCTGCTGGTTTCTGCTATGATTGATGAGATTGCCGCGATGCAGACAGATAACATCAAAAACCGGGGCGTGGAATTTATTGTAGAAAAAGAGATTATCGAACCTTGTATCGAAGGTGATATCGTCCGCACCAAACAGATTTTGATGAATATCGTTGGCAATGCCGCCAAGTTTACGCCGGAAGGTAAATGGATTAAACTCTCTGTCGCACAGGAAAAAATAGACGATGCCCATGTCGTCACAACTTACCGCTGTCAGGACACCGGCATTGGGATATCTGAAGAATACATTGACAAAATATTTGACTCATTCAGTCAAGAGCGAAATCGGAATCAGGAAGGCATCAAAGGAACCGGTCTTGGCATGGCAATCAGTAAACTCCTCGCCAACGCTATGGGCGGCGATATTACGGTAGAAAGCGAACTTAACGTCGGCAGTACGTTTACTGTCACCATTCCTTCTAAGATTGTACACGATATTCCTGCCAATCTGGAAAAACAAGATGCACAGGATGAAGACGAAAATGCTACCAATTCCGTGCGCAGGGCGGACGGCAACCCCATCAAAGTCCTTGTCGCTGAGGACGTGGAACTCAATGCAGAAATTTTACTGGAAATCCTCAAAATGGAAGGCTTTGAGACCGCACTTGCACAGAACGGACAGGAAGCGCTGGATTTGTTTGCACAATCCGAAATTGGGGAATTTGATATTATCCTGATGGATATGCAGATGCCCATCATGGACGGCTGTACTGCGGCAAGTAATATCAGAAAGCTTAATAGATCCGATGCAAAATCCATTATTATCTACGCCTGCACCGCCAACATGTTCCAGGAAGACAGGGAACAGGCGCTATCCAGTGGAATGAACGACTTCCTCACGAAACCAATCGACGTGAATATTCTGCTGAAAAAGTTAAAGAAAAAAGAAACCTAAAATGCCAAAGAGAATCCATACAAACGATACTCTAAGTAAAGGAAGAAAACATTATGAAAAGAAAACGAATCGCCGGCGCACTTGCACTCCTATTGTGTCTCAGTCTCCTGATAGGCTGCAGTGGTAAAAGTAAAAAAGATGTGACCCTTATTATCAAGGTTCCCAACCTTGTCATGAATTCTGTCAGCAATCCTGATATTATAGATTCCGGTATCTTTTTGCAGCAGGCAGGTGAAGAATTTGCCACGCAGTACGAAAATGCCAATGTCACAATCCAAGTGGAATCCTTTGAGTATATCGACGAAGTGGCGGCAATTACAGACAGCTTTGATACAGAAAACGCTACTGATATTCTCTATGAAGGCTACTTCAATATGGCGTCCTATCTGCATACCGGCAGGGTGGTCCCATTAGATGATATCATCTCGGATGACTTGCGGGCGGATATTGATGATGCTTCCTGGGCAATGAGCATGGCAAATGGGAAAACCTATATGATGCCCTTTTTGAGTATGCAGAATATCCTCATTTACAACAAGGAGCTTTTCTTAGAATGCGGTCTCGACAACTATATCGCCGATTCCGTCAGTATTCAGAACTGGACAATAGAAGAATGGACCGATATCCTGGATACCTTGGCAGCAAATCTTCCTGAACGCAGCTATCCCATGATGATGTATGGGAAAAACAATCAGGGGGATACCCACATCATGTCCTATCTGCGGGCTTTTGGAAGCACAATTTTTGATGAGGACGGACATTTTGATTTTGAAAACGAGGCGTCCGTCAAGGCGCTGGAATGGCTGCAGTCCGGCGTAGAAAAAGGCTGGTATCCACCCCACCCGGAAAATCTGGAAATCTCGGACTGCAATGAATTATTCAGTAACGGACAACTTGCAATCCATATATTCAATAATGCAAATTTTACCCTTTATGATAATATGAATAATTATGGATATGTGAATTTCCCCGGTAATGTGGCAACCTCTTTCATAACCGGCTTTGAAGTATTTGACAACGGCGATGAGACAAAAGTACAGGCGGCAAAAGATTTCATCAAGTTTATCTATGAAAATGACAAATGGCTGGATATGTCCGCCGGAAATATCCCCGCAAGCAGAAAAGTTTCCAATAAGTATCAGGACCATATCACCATGCTGGACGAATTTACCAAAAATGCCGTAAATGTGGTGGATTTCATGAATAATAGCCCCAACTGGCAAGGAAACGACACTTCCGTCCGCAGCGTATTCTGGCCCAACATCCATGAATTACTATCTTTAAGCGTCACGCCGCAGGAATGCGCTAAGATGTTGGATGAAAGCTGCAATGCCGCGTTGGATACGGGGTGGGAAAATAGTACGTTGCATGAGTAGGTCAAACGCTTTTTTTATCTCATTACCTTTTCCAGCAAAGACTTGTAACTGTCAACCACATCATAAACCACATTACTGCCAGAAATTGCCTTAAAGTGCTCTCTTGCGCAGTGAATCTTGGACTCCTCAATCAGACGAAGCTGCATGGAGTTCATGGAGCCTTTTGTCTCTGCTACAAAATAAATATGCTTGACCTTTCCCTCATAAAAGGCGATTGCCCAATCTGGATTATAATGTCCGACGGGCGTAGAGATATAGAAACCATCCGGCAGCTTCACATAAACCGCAACATCGGCATTTGTATCAAGGTCTGTGGCAAAATCACGCTCGTTTAATGAATCATAAACGATATGGTCATACAGATGCCTCTTGGCTTTCATCGCATTCACGCCCAGCTTACCCTTGATGGTCGGTTCCGTAAAAATATCCATACCATAGTGCTCATCAAGGACATCGTAAGTGATATGCTCGATAATAGATGTCGCTTTTTCGTCATTAATCAGCGCGGCAGCCTTAACAATAAATTCCTCTGGATTATCCTTAAACTGATTAAATACCGTCGGCTTAATTCCCTGAAGAATTGCAATGACTGCCTTGCGGGTAAGCCCGGTTTCGTCCACAAGTTTTCCGATAAGATCATACTTCACATTGGAATTTGCCGTAATCGTCACTCCATAACTAGCAGATTCTTCTTTCACAAAAGAAGCGCCGAAAAGCAGCTCGTCTTTCGACTTGATGTTATCCATTGTGCCGGTCTCTACACGGAAATAAATCCTCGAAACACGCAGCCTTGCATCAAGAGAAGCAACCGCCTTCCTGACAAGCTCGTCCGTATCAAAATCAACGACATAAACAGACTTCGCATTAATCTTTGACCACAGTGCTTTAAACTCCGGCATTGCCAGTTTATCCTCATCAACTTGAAGCTCGACATTATTACTGCGGGCATTTTCAGGCTGCATACTCCGGGCATCGTAAATGGAATCGACAATCGCAATCACCGATGCTGCAGAATCTGCCACTTCTTCTGCCACCTTAATTTCCCCGTTTGCTTTATCTTCATAATACTTGTCAGTCAGAATGCCTTTACGGTCAATATAACCATTTACAATCATATCATAATGGATTGCAGAAGCTGTATCCTGGTCAATGACCTGCTCATTACCCTTATTATCCTTTATCACCTTGCCAACAAACAACTCAAGGGTAACAGCACGCGGTCTGTCAGCCACAGCATCCGCGATTTCCGTTTGCAGTCCCTTGGCAAAAGACTCATAGCTTTCGCTCGCAATGACCGTAAGAACATTCACATTGTGGACGTCATTTCCGAGAACATTGGTATCCATACGCTCACCGTCCTGATTGACGCACAGACGCAATCCCCGGCCAACCTCCTGACGTTTACGGACATCACTGCCCGACTGCTTTAGGGTGCAGATTTGAAATACATTAGGATTATCCCAACCTTCACGCAGTGCAGAATGTGAAAAGATAAAACGCACCGGAGAGCGCTTCGGGTCACGGTCAAGGAGCCGTTCCTTATTCTTCATAATCAGCTCATAAGCACTGACATCATCAGAGGTCGTCTCTTTCCGGCCGACCTTACTGTTTATCATTTTGCCCTTGCCATCCACGGAAAAATATCCTGCATGTGTCTTAGATGCTTCGATATTCTGCAAGTATTTGATATAGTCATCCTCACCGATGGAAAGTTGAAAATTCTCTACGATATCCTCGTATTCTTCCTCAAATATTCTCGCGTATTTGCCGTTCATGGGCTGACCGACAGCATCGTACTCTCTGTAATTTGCCACTTCATCAATAAAAAACAGTGACAAGACTTTAATACCCTTATAGAACAATTGACGCTCTCTTTGGATATGGGAAAGTATCGTCTCACGAATCTGAATGCGGCGCAGTTGCTCTTCATCGACCGCACCAATTACCTCTCCGGCATAAATTTTAATGCCGTTTAAAAACTCCACAGAATCATCGCGGCCATCAATCTGCTTGACGACAAAACCGCCTTTGTACTCTTCCAGTCCGCCGGAATAATCATAGAGATTATCTCCGATTTTTACGATGCGGCTCTTTTTTCTCGGTATCCCGTTAGCCATCTTGATTTCAAACTGCAAGGTCGCAGTGGGATTCCCTTTGGAAAGATTGAGTCCTTCCAGATAAAGATAACTGTCCGTTGCAGTGCTACCGGTCTCAGTAATCCCTTTTACTGCAATTTTTTTCACCAGCCGCTTATTATAGGCTTCCATAGCGTCCAGACGATAAATCATATTGTAAATACTGTCTGATTTGTGCGTAGCAGAATAGCGGAGCGTCAACAATGGATGAAACTCTTTCAAACGCTCCTTTGTCTGCTTGCCCTCAACAGACTGCGGCTCGTCAATAATCAGGATGGGATTCGTTTTCGCAATAATGTCAATCGGTCTGCGGGAGCGAAACTCGTCCAGTTTCATGTAAATACGCCTTGCATCTTTGCCCTTGGCATTGAATGCCTGCGAATTAATAATCATGACATTAATAGAACTGTCGGAAGCAAAACGGTCAATTTCCGTCAGCTGCGCAGAATTATAGATAAAGAATCGAATCTTTTTCCCATACTCTTCCGCAAAATGCTCCTGCGTCATCTGGAAAGATTTGTAAACGCCTTCACGAATCGCAATGCTTGGAACAACAATAATAAATTTGCTCCATCCATAAGCGCGGTTCAGTTCATACATGGTCTTGATATAAGTATAGGTTTTTCCGACACCCGTTTCCATCTCAATTGTAAGGTTAAATCCATCGCTGCGGCCTTCCAGTCTGGAAGAAGGCGCAATCTGATTCGTCCGCTGAATTTTCTGTATATGCTCCAGAATGAGATTATCGGAAAGTTCTGGCACAATTTTCTGGTTGCCCCAGCCGGTAAAATCCTGTTCTTCATTCATTCCGATTTGATAGGCTCCGGTTCCCCTGTCCATCATGTAAGAGGGTGTCAGATATGGCTGGCCCGCAAATACATCTACGACTGCCCTGGCAGCGTCAGCTTGGAATTTTTGGTGTTTGTATTGGATTTTCAATTATTTTCGTCTCCTGTTTCTT
>JAMPHJ010000034.1 GCA_023663465.1 Muribaculaceae bacterium
GGTTGCCCACAACAGATTTTGAGTCTGCCTCGTCTGCCATTCCGACACGCCGGCGTTTCTAACAACCGAATTATATAATAGCATAACTGCCTAAGCTTGGCAAGTCATTTTGTAAAAATCTTTTGCCGGATACTTTGCAAAGGGTATCGTTATGGTATATAATAAAACATATGTAATTTTGTCTAAAGGCAGCTTGCGGCAGGTTGAGAAGGGAGCAGCGCAATAACTTATGAATTGCAAGGAAACGGAAAAAATAGTTCCCGCGTTTTTGCAGGATGACCTGGATAGTAAAACATTGGAACGGTTTATAGAGCACATTGACGGGTGCGCGGAATGCAGAGAAGAGCTTACTATTCAATTTCTGGTGTCGGAAGGTTTGGAACAGTTAGAAGCGGGCAATAATTTTAATCTACAGAATGCGCTGCAGGAAAGGCTTGGAAGCGCGAAGTATGAGATTAAATTACATAAGGGCTTGCAGTATACGCTGCTTTGCTTAGAAGTTGCCGTAATGGTTGCTATTTTGATTGCATTCATCATAGTATTTCGATTTTAGAGAGGAAACAGACATATGAGCCGGAAGATGGTTTTGATAGATGGACATAGTATCTTGAACAGAGCTTTTTATGGTGTGCCGGAGCTGACAAACAGCCAGGGATTTCATACGAATGCCATCTATGGTTTCTTAAACATTATGTTTAAGATTTTGGAGGAAGAAAAACCGGACTTTCTTACGGTGGCGTTTGACGTCCATGCGCCTACGTTCCGGCATGAGATGTATCAGGAATATAAAGGCACTAGGAAGCCGATGCCGGAGGAGCTGCGGGAGCAGGTGCCGATGATGAAGAAAATGCTGCAGGCAATGGGAATTTGCATCATAGAGCAGGCGGGGTTAGAAGCCGACGATATCCTTGGCACGCTGGCAAAGCGGGCACAAAAAGAGGGTATCGAAGTCTCGCTGGTTTCTGGAGACAGGGATTTACTGCAGGTTGCCACTGAGCATATTAAGATTCGGATTCCCAAGACCAAAGGCGGCAGGACCGAGGTCGAGGATTATTATGCCGCGGACGTAGAGGCGAAGTATCATGTGACGCCGCTGCAATTCATTGAGTTAAAGGCTTTGATGGGGGATACGGCGGACAATATTCCCGGCGTGCCGAAGGTCGGAGAAAAGACGGCGACGGAGCTTATGGTACAGTTCGGCTCATTGGAAAATATCTATGAAAAGATTGACGAAGTTGCGAAAAAGTCGGTAAAAGAGTCTTTAATCCTGCACAAGGATCTCGCCTGGTTAAGCAAAGACCTTGCGACAATCAGGGTGGACAGTGAGATTGATTTTTCTTTTGAAAAGGCAAAAACCGGCAACTTTTATACCGAAGAAGCATATATGTTATGTAAACAACTGGAATTTAAAAATCTGTTGTCCCGTTTTGAAAAAGACGCACAAAATACTAATGCGCAGACCGATGATTTCAAAACGTTGTCGGAATTTGCAGACGTAGAGGCAGTGTTTGCACAGGCGGCGGATAAGCGCGCCGCGATGCAGGATGGGGATGCCTATGAAATCGGTCTTTCCGTGCTGAGGGATGGGAAAGAGGAAAAAGAGTGGGCTGGCGTTTCCATTGCACTTTCCGAAAAGGAAGTTTATTTTATTCCCTGTCAGGGATTTGTGACGGCGCAGTATTTATCGGGGAAGCTGATTTCCTTGTTGAAAGATGAGTTATGTAAACTTGATGTATTTGATATCAAGCAGTTATATGATGTCATCGAACCCATGCAGCCGGATGGGACTGCCGGGATAGATGTGCTGGCGGTTTTCAGGCGGCGTCAATATTTCGATATCCTTCTGGCAGCATATTTGTTGAACCCGTTGAAAAACGATTATGATGTGGAAACCATTGCCGGAGAATATCTGAATCTGGTAATTCCCGATAGGAAACAGGTATGCGAAAAAGCGTCCTTAGCGCAGACTTTTTACGAAAAGCCTAAGGAATTTCAGGATTTTGCCTGTTTTCAGGCGTATGTCTGCCTGATGGCGGCAAAAAAATTGCGGAGTAAATTAGAGGAGCAGGGAATGCTTTCACTGCTTTATGAGATAGAAATGCCATTGACGAAGGTTTTGTATGAGATGGAGCAAGCCGGGATTATGGTGCGCCCGGACGAATTAAAGGCTTATGGGGAGGCTTTAACGGGACGGATTGTTGAATTGGAGCAGTCTATCTGGGAACAGGCAGGAGGACAGTTTAATATTAATTCCCCGAAACAGTTGGGCGAGGTTTTATTTGGACAGATGGGGATTCCGGGCGGCAAGAAGACGAAGACCGGTTACTCTACAGCGGCGGATATTCTGGAAAAATTAGCGCCGGACTATCCGATAGTGTCCGATATTCTGGAATATAGGGGACTGGCGAAATTAAAATCAACCTATGCGGAGGGACTTGCCGGTTATATTGACGAGGGCGGGCGGATTCATTCCACGTTTCACCAGACCATTACGGCGACCGGGAGAATCAGCTCTACGGAGCCTAATTTGCAGAATATCCCGATACGGATGGAGCTGGGCAGAAGAATCCGCAAGGTGTTTATCCCGGAGGAAGGGTATCTGTTTATGGATGCGGACTATTCCCAGATTGAATTGCGTGTATTGGCGCATATGTCCGACGATAAGCAGTTGATAGAAGCCTATCAGATGGATCAGGATATTCATAGAATCACGGCGTCCAAAGTTTTTCACACGCCGTTTGAAGAAGTTACGGATTTGCAGAGAAGGAACGCCAAGGCGGTCAATTTCGGGATTGTATATGGCATCAGCTCTTTTGGGCTGAGCCAGGATTTGAGTATATCCAGAAAAGAAGCGGCGGAGTATATCGAGCAGTATTTTGCCACCTACCCGGAAATCAAAAGTTTTCTGGATAAACTGGTGGCAGATGCGAAAGAAAAAGGGTATGCCGTCACGATGTTTGGCAGGAGAAGACCGGTTCCCGAATTAGCTTCCGGCAATTTTATGCAGCGCTCTTTCGGGGAGCGGGTCGCGATGAATTCCCCGATACAGGGAACCGCAGCGGATATTATCAAGATTGCCATGATTCATGTCTGGGCGCGCATGAAGAATGAGGGATTGCAATCCCGCTTGATTTTGCAAGTGCATGACGAATTGCTAATCGAGACTTATCAGCCGGAAGAAGAACAGGTAAGGCAGATTTTGACGCAGGAAATGCAGGCGGCTGCCGATTTATCGGTGGCGCTGGAAATTGACCTGCATACGGGGATGACCTGGTATGATGCAAAATAAGAAGATGAAAACCATTGGCATTACCGGCGGCGTAGGTTCCGGGAAATCGAAGCTGCTGGCGTATGTGAAAGAGCGTTATCGCTGCCGGGTGATTCTGGCGGATGAGGTAGCGCATCGGGTAAAAGAGCCGGGGCAGAGCTGTTATGAGGCATTGAAGCAGCTTCTTGGAAAGGAAATTTTAAATCCAGACGGCACGATTGATAAATTCCGTATGGCGGAAAAAATTTTTGCGGACGAACAGCTTCTGGCGCAGGTGAACGATATCGTCCATCCGGCGGTCAAAGAAGTGATTCTGCAGGAAATTACGAATGCGAGGATGGAAGGAAAGCTGGATTTTCTGTTTGTGGAAGCAGCGCTTTTAATTGAGGGCGGTTATGGGCAGATTCTGGATGAGCTTTGGTACATCTATGCAGATACCGGGGTGCGGAAGGATAGACTTAGACGTTTCCGGGCGTATTCGGAGGAAAAAACAGCCCGGATTATGCAGGAGCAGTTGGCGGAAGAGGAATTTAGACGGCATTGTCAGGTTGTGATTGATAACAGCGGAAGTTTTGAGGATGCCTGCAGGCAGATTGATGGGAAATTGGAGGAATATCTGTGTCAGAGATGATGAAGATTCCAGGACAATTAGTATTTGGACTGGATATAGGAACAAGAAGTATCGTAGGAACGGTAGGCTATCGGACAGGGGAACGGTTTCATGTAGTGGCGCAGTGCATCAGGGAACATGAGACGCGGGCGATGCTGGATGGGCAGATTCATGATATCCACAAGGTAGGCGCGACGATTAGCGAGGTAAAGGCATGTCTGGAAGAAAAAACCGGCAGGACGTTAAAAGACGTCTGTATTGCGGCGGCAGGACGTGTATTGCGTACAATAACAACTGATATTGAATGCGAGTTCGCCGGGGAAAAAGAAGTAAACGGCGAAGATATTTACGCGCTGGATTCCATGGGAGTTGAAAAAGCCTATGAAGAATTTCAGAAAACCAACGATACGGAATTGAAATTCTACTGCGTCGGCTATTCGGTTGTGCGTTATTATTTAAATCGTTATGCGATAACCAATCTGGAAGGACATAAGGCAAAAGTAATCGGTGCAGACATTATCGCGACGTTTTTACCGGATGATGTCGTGGACGGTCTCTATAAAGCGGTGGGACTGGCGGGACTGGAAGTCGCGAATCTGACGTTAGAGCCTATCGCAGCGATTCAGGTAGCAATACCGGAAATGTATCGAATGTTGAATATCGCCCTAGTGGATGTAGGGGCGGGAACATCCGATATTTCCATTACGAAAGATGGCAGCATTATCGCTTACGGCATGATTCCCATAGCGGGTGATTCCCTGACGGAAGTGGTTGCAAAACAC
Source organism: Muribaculaceae bacterium (assembly GCA_023663465.1). Taxonomy (GTDB): domain Bacteria; phylum Bacillota; class Clostridia; order Lachnospirales; family Lachnospiraceae; genus UBA3282. The sequence continues at coordinate 4,661 of JAMPHJ010000034.1, forward strand.
TGTCTGGTGGATTTTAAGACGGCGGAGTCGATTAAGCGGGAAGCCGAGGAAAAAGAAAGCATTGAGTACAAAGATATCATGGGGCTTTCCCAGACCATTTCCAGGGAAAAAATTCTGGAAGTGGCGGCGCCGGTTCTAGAGGATATGGCGAAGCAGGTTTCCGATAAGATTAAGGAATTAAACGGCGGAAAATCCGTGAGCGCCGTATTCGTGGTCGGCGGCGGCGGGAAACTGCAGGGGTATACGCAGAAGCTGGCGGAGGAGTTGGATATCCAGAAGGAAAGGGTAGCGGTCCGCGGCGAGGAAGTCATGCAGCAGATTGTATTTTATGAAGAAGATGCGAAAAAGGACTCCCTGATGGTAACGCCCATCGGAATCTGTCTGAGTTTTTATGAGCAGAGCAATAATTTTGTCTTCATTTATTTTAACGAGCAGCGAATCAAATTGTATGATAATAACAGGCTGGCGGTAGTGGATGCGGCGATGCAGGCGGAATTTGCAAACGACGGTCTGTTCCCGAAGCGCGGACAGGCGCTTACGTTTAGCGTCAATGGGAAAACGCGTATCATAAGAGGGTCTCTTGGGGAAGCGGCGGTGATTACGGTAAATGGGGCGGAAGCGGATATCTATACGCCGATTCATGCCAACGACCAGGTCAGGGTCATAGAATCGACGGCGGGCGAACCGGCCGCGCTGGATATTAACCAGCTTCCGGAATTTGGCGCTACGATGTGGGTGGAGGTCAATGAAAAGAAAGTGGAATTGCCGAAATTTGCGATGGTAAACGGGCAGCTGCAGTCGGGATACTACAGCATTCAGGAAAACGATGAGATTGAATTTTTAAATTATTATACGGTCCGTCAAATTGCTGAATTTATGGACGTTATCGTCAATAAAGAACTGAATATCTACGTCAATAATAAACTGGCGGATATGGAGACCAAAGTATATGAGAACTTTTCCATTGTCTGGACGATGGAAGAATTGCAGTTATCCGATCGGGATATTTATGGAAGCGGTGCGGCGGATACTTATGACGCGCTGCCGGAAGATGACGGCAGTTATGTCAGGAGCGACCCGTCCGTAGGGAAGGTGGCGGATTTCCTGGCGGATGAGGAAGAGACGGCGGACGCGCTAGAAGGAAACGATGGAGAGGCAGAAGGCGTAAAAGAGAATGCTGAAGGGACAGAAGACGTAAAGACGGCGAAGGCAGCAGAGACAGGTCAAAATGCAACAAACGCTGAAAATGACAGAACAAATGCGGCAGACGCTGTAACAGCCGGAACAAATACAGCAGCCCCCAAAGCTGCAAATACAGCCACAGTAAACGCGGTGGCAGGGACATCCACAGCAAATACAGCCGCAAAATCCACTGGCGGCCAGATTCCCATGTCCATCCATGTGAATGTGAATGGGATGCCCGTGCGTCTGGAAGGAAAAACATCCTATATCTTCGTAGATGTTTTTGAATACATAGACTTTGATTTGTCGGCGCCCCAGGGCAGCGGTATCGTCACGGAATTAAACGGCAGGGCGGCACAGTACATGGAGCCGATTCACAGCGGCGATGTGATAAAAATTTATTGGAAAGACTGAAAGATGATGAGATTATGCAGCATAGCCAGCGGCAGCAGCGGCAATTGTATTTACACGGGTTCGGATACCACCCATCTTCTGATTGATGTGGGAATCAGCGGCAGGCGGATAGAAGCGGGCATTGCCAGGCTGGGACTCAGGATGTCGGATATCGACGGTATCTTTCTTACCCATGAACATGCAGACCACATAAACGGTCTGGGGGTTCTTGCCAGAAAGTATGGGATTCCCATCTATGGAACGGCAGGGACGATAGAAGCGGTAAAGCAGACGGCTTCTTTAGGCAGGATAGAGGATTCTTTGTTTCATTGTATTTATGCGGATGAGAAATGCCGGATAAAAGATATGACGTTATACCCGATGCGGATATCCCATGATGCGGCGGAACCGGTGGCATATAGAATCAGCCATGATAAAAAGAACATAGGAATTTTAACAGATCTGGGCTGTTATAATGAGTATACGATAGCCTGTATGCAGGATTTAGACGTTTTATATCTGGAAGCGAACCATGACGTCAATATGCTCCAGGTAGGTCCCTATCCCTATTATCTGAAACAGCGTATTTTAAGCGATAGGGGACATTTATCCAACGAAGCGTCGGGGAGGCTGTTGGGAAGGCTTTTAAACGACCATATCAAGGCGGTTATGTTAGGGCATCTCAGCAAAGAAAATAATCTGCCCGAACTTGCTTATGAGACGGTCAAAGTAGAAATTATGATGTCAGAGTCAGGATACCGGGAAGAGGATTTTCCAATTTATGTGGCAAAAAGAAGCGAAGTTTCCCGTATGATTGAAATTTAAGAAGGAGCATAATAAAGAAGCATGAAAAAGACAATTATTACAGTAGTAGGAAAAGATACGGTAGGAATTATTGCAAAGGTGTGTACCTATCTGGCGGATAATCAGATTAATATTCTGGATATTTCGCAGACGATTGTACAGGATTATTTCAATATGATGATGATTGTCGATACCAACCAGACCCAGAAGCATTTTGGGGAAATCGTGGAGGATTTAGAAAAGCTGGGCGAGCGTATCGGTGTGATTATCAAATGCCAGAAGGAAGAAATTTTTAACCAGATGCACAGGATATAGGTTGAAAAATCAAAGATTTTTCAACCGCGAGTTTGTGCTGACGTTTGCAACGTCCGGCACAAACATCGCAGGATATTGGCAGCATGGAGGATTAGATTGAAAAGCCGGGAAAAGGCTGCGTCTATGTGGGGAAAGGAAAAGAAGACATTGATTAATATATTTGAAGTTGCAGAAACAAATGAGATGATAGAGAAAGAAAATCTGGACGTCAGGACGATTACGCTTGGCGTCAGCCTTTTGGATTGTATCGACTCGGATTTAAAGCGTGTGAATGAGAAAATCTATCAGAAAATCTATGATGCGGCGAAGGATTTGGTAGCGACAGGGGAAGCGATAGCAAAAGAATATGGCATACCGATTGTAAATAAGCGGATATCCGTTACGCCAATCGCACTTGTGGGAGGAGCTGCCTGTCACTCTGCGGAAGATTTTGTATCCATTGCGAAGACTTTGGATAAAGTAGCCCATGAGGTGGGCGTAAATTTTATCGGCGGGTATTCGGCACTGGTATCCAAGGGAATGACGAAAGCGGACGAATTTCTGATTCAATCGATTCCCAAGGCGCTTTCTGTGACCGAGAGGGTCTGCAGTTCCGTCAATGTTGCGTCCACGAAGACGGGTATTAATATGGACGCCGTCAGATTGATGGGAAGGATTATCAAACAGACGGCGCAGGCAACACAAAATGAGGATTCCCTCGGCTGCGTCAAACTAGTCGTTTTTTGCAACGCGCCGGATGACAATCCCTTTATGGCGGGCGCATTCCACGGCGTGACGGAGGCGGATAAAATTATCAATGTAGGCGTCAGCGGTCCGGGAGTCGTCAAGACGGCGCTGAGTAAAGTCCGGGGGGAAAGTTTTGAAGTTCTTTGCGAAACCATTAAGAAGACGGCTTTTAAAGTGACCCGCGTAGGGCAGTTAGTGGCAAAAGAAGCGTCCAAAAGACTGAACGTCCCTTTTGGCATTGTGGATTTATCGCTGGCGCCGACGCCGGCAATCGGGGATAGTGTGGCGGATATTTTGTGCGAAATCGGCTTGGAACATGCCGGAGCGCCGGGGACGACCGCAGCGCTTGCCCTTTTAAACGACCAGGTGAAAAAGGGCGGGGTGATGGCGTCTTCCTATGTAGGCGGTTTAAGCGGCGCGTTTATTCCGGTCAGCGAGGATCAGGGCATGATAGATGCCGTCACCGCAGGAGCGCTTACACTAGAGAAATTAGAGGCAATGACCTGTGTCTGTTCCGTGGGGCTTGACATGATTGCCATTCCGGGAAATACGACGGAAGCGACTATTTCCGGCATTATTGCGGATGAGATGGCGATTGGCATGGTGAATCAGAAGACGACGGCAGCCCGTCTGATTCCGGTCATCGGAAAAGATGTGGGGGAAAACGTAGAATTTGGCGGATTGCTCGGTCATGCGCCGATTATGCCGGTGAATCCCTTTTCCTGCGACGATTTTATCAGCCGGAGCGGCAGGATTCCCGCGCCAATCCATAGTTTCAAGAATTGACCAATACGGTCAAATAGGGAATGGGGCAGTAGGATATGTTTGGAAACAAAGGGGAAGCCAAAACTGCAACACATAAGATGACAGAGGGGAATCCGTTTCATACGATTCTCCTTTTTGCGGTTCCCATGATTTTATCCAATCTTTTCCAGCAGCTTTATAATGTGGCGGATACGGTCATTGTGGGACAGAGATTGGGGACGGACGCACTTGCCGCAGTAGGGAGCGCAAGCAGTATCACGGCGGTTTTCGTACAGCTTGCAACAGGTCTTTCTCTCGGCGGTTCGATTGTGATTTCCCAATATTTCGGAGCAGGGAAAACAGAAAAAATATGGCAGTGTATGACGGTATCTACGATTTTCTCAGCGGCGGCTGCATTTGTGTCCACGCTTGCTATCTGGATAGGGGCAGTCCCGTTATTAAAGCTTGTCAATACGCCGGCGGAAATTCTTGGGATGGGCGTTTCTTATCTGAGGATATACTTTTTGGGCTGCGTTCCAATTTTTGTCTATAATGCGCTAAACGGCGTCTATGTGGCTTTGGGAAATTCCAGGACGCCCCTTAAATTTTTAATCCTTTCTTCGGTTTTTAATATTGTACTGGATTTATTTTTTATGATCGGACTAAGAAGCGGCGTAGGCGGCGCCGCGCTTGCCACGGCGATTTCGCAGCTTGCGGCGGCGCTTCTTGCCTTATGGGATATGCCGAAACTGCTGTCAGGATTTGAGCATGATAAAAAGATGCCTATTTTTGATAAAAAACTGTTGTTTATGATGCTGCGTTTTGCGCTGCCTTCCGCGCTGCAGCAATCCATTGTATCGGTGGGTTCCGTCGTGGTGCAGGCGGTGATTAACGGTTTCGGTTCCTCTGTAATTGCCGGAAGCGCGGCGGCGGCCAAAATTGTGAATCTCGCCACGGCAATTCCCATCAATTACAGCAATGCCTATGCGAATTATGTGGGACAGAATATCGGCGCGGGAAAAACGGAACGTATCTTTCCGGGGCTTCGGGCGTCGATTCTCAGCTGTGGGGTTCTTTCCCTTATGATGACATTTGTTTTTGAGATGTTTCCAGCGCAGATTATCGGGATTTTTATAGAGAAGACAGAGGAAGATATCGTTCAGGTCATGGCGGTCGGTACTGCGTATATCCGGGTTATCGGCGCTTTCCTTGTGGTGTTTTCCACATTTATGTTAGTGAAAGCCACGTTTAAGGGAAGCGGCGATATGGGGTGGTTTATCCTTACCACGCTGCTGAGCTTTTTCATCCGCTTATTTTTAACCGTCGGGTTTGCGCATATTGTCGGCGTGGACATTATCTGGTGGGCGTTCTGCGCGGGATGGACGATCGCCTTATTGGTCGCGGCGGCAAGATATCTACAGGGCGGATGGCGCAAAAAGAGCATTATTCGTTAGCAGATTCCCGCACATGCTTTTTAATGGCGTCAAAACTTTCTTTGCTGATGATATGCTCCATTTTGCAGGCGTCTTCCACGGCTATCTTTTCATCGACGCCCAGCTCCATCAGCCAGTGGGAAAGCAGAAGATGGCGCTCATACATGGTTTCTGCAATTTGCCTGCCGGAGTCGGTCAGCGTGATAAAACCGTTGGAATCTACCTTGATATAACCGTTTTCGCGTAAATTTTTCATCGCTACGCTGACGCTTGGCTTTTTAAATTCCAATTCATGGGCAATGTCGATGGAACGGACGTTTCCTTTTTTTTGTCCCAGCATCAGAATTGTTTCCAGATAATTTTCCGCAGACTCTTGTATTTTCATAGTAACTCCCATACCTTTCTTTCAGACGGACCTTGATTTCTTTCAAGGCAAATATTAATTGAATATTTAGTTAGTCTAACACAAATGGAAATGCTTTTCAATCCCATATCGTATTGCCTGTTTCCTAGACAATGTGGTATAGTTTTATGTGGATATACGAAAAGGAAGGTGCGCCTTATGACATTGGACGAGGTGAAACCAGAACTTATGCACACACAAAAGGATAAATCATATGATAGAATATATGCTTCTGGCATCGAAGAGAGGATAGAAGCGTATGCCTATCGCCTTGCGGGCAGGATTTATCCTTGCAATTTTGAAACGTCTGTATTATGATTCTAAATAGGGGAAAACGTTTTCCAAACGGCAGAAAGGATAGAGTGAAGCGGGAGGTAGGGTATGGATTTTAATGCGGTATATCACAGGGCAAATGACAATTATTGTTATCCGTTGGATGAGAACAGACTGATTATTAATATCAAAACGGGGTATGATGTAAAATATGTGAATCTTGTCCATGGCGACCCTTTCAGCGCCGGTATTTTAGGCGGGGGCGAGACCTGGAACGGGGAATGGGAAAATATTCCTTTTAAGAAGAGGCTGAAAAACCAGTTGTGGTGGACGACGACGATAGAGCCGCCTTATAAAAGGCTGAAATACTATTTTGAACTGCAGACGGCGGACGAAAAGTGGTTCTATTTTGAAGACGGATTTGTGTCGGAAGCGCAGATGCATCTGGAGGGGCGAAGCAGACAGTGTTTCGTGTTCCCGTGGATGAACCCTGCGGATATTCCGGTTACGCCGTCCTGGGTGAACGATACGATTTGGTATCAGATTTTCCCGGAAAGATTCTGTAATGGCGATCCATCCTTAAATCCAGAAGGAACGCAGCCCTGGCGGAATAAAGGCTCTGTCAGCAACGAAGAATTTTTCGGCGGGGATTTAGTGGGCATTACGCAGAAGTTGGATTATATCAAAGGGCTTGGAATAACCGGTCTTTATCTGACGCCGATTAACGAATCGCCTTCTCCCCATAAGTATGATACGACGGATTACCGCAGAATCGATTCCCATTTCGGCACAGAAGAGACGATGAAGACGCTTGTCAAAGAGGCTCATGACAGAAATATCAAGATTATGCTGGACGGCGTTTTTAATCATGCAGGCGAGGAGTTTGCGCCCTGGCAGGATGTGAAGAAAAATGGACCTGCGTCCGAATACTGGGATTGGTTTATGGTCAACGAGTGGCCTTTCCATGAGGAGGACGGCTGTGCCAGAACCAGACAATACTATACCTTTGCTTTTTATGATAATATGCCGAAACTCAATACGAGCAATCCCAAAGTACGGGAATATCTGTTTGAGGTCTGCGAGAATTGGGTCAGAAATTATGACGTAGACGGTATCCGTCTGGATGTGGCAAACGAAATATCCCATGTATTTTGTAAAGAACTGCGGCTCCGCCTCAAGGCAATCAAGCCGGATATTTATATTCTTGGTGAAATCTGGCATGATGCAATGCCCTGGCTGAGAGGCGATGAATTTGATGCAGTCATGAATTATCCGTTAGGAGCCAGCATTAAGGACTTCTGGATAGATAAGAGCCAGACAAATGAAGATTTTGAATATACGATTAATAGATGCTATACAGGGTATATGCAGCAGACGAATGACGTATTATTTAATTTACTGGATTCCCATGATACGAAAAGACTGCGTTCAGATGTACGCAATCTGGATGAATACTTCCAACAGCTCGCGGTATTGTTTACGATGCCTGGCAGTCCCTGCATCTATTATGGAACAGAGATTGCGATGGAAGGAAGCTATGACCCGGACTGCAGACGGTGTATGCCTTGGGAAGAGATTGAAGCGGGCGTTTATGCGGAGCGCATTGAGATTGTGAAGAGTCTGTTGAAACTGCGGAATGACGAACCTCTTTTGAGAAGCCGGGATTTTCATTTTCCCAATAAAATCAATAAACCAAGGGTGATTGAATTTTGCAAAATGGGCTGGGAAAACCAGTATGTGGAAGTCATCATCAATTGTGAAGAAGAAGATATTGAAATCGAAAAAGAGGGAGAAATCCTTTTTTCCAGACATTATATTGACTCGACCCTGCTTCGTAACGGTATTTTAATCCGCAAAATAGAATAGTTTCAGTAAGCAGTAAGGAGACAACTGTATATGGATATATTCCTCGGACTTATGATTCCTTTTCTGGGGACGGCTCTGGGTGCTTCCTGTGTGCTTTTCATGAGAAACTCCCTGAATCCGCTTCTGGAAAAGGTTTTGTTAGGCTTTGCTTCCGGCGTGATGGTGGCGGCGTCCGTGTGGTCACTGTTACTTCCGGCGATAGAGATGTCGCAGGGGTATGGAAAGTGGACGTTTGTGCCGGCGAGCGTAGGATTTTCGGCGGGCATTGCCTTTTTGTACGGGTTGGATAAACTGATTCCGCATCTGCACCCAGGCGGAAAGAAACCGGAAGGGATTAAGAGCAGGCTGACGAAAACGACGATGCTGGCGTTAGCGGTCACGCTGCACAACATACCGGAAGGAATGGCGGTGGGCGTGGTTTTTGCCGGCGTCCTGTCGGGGAATCAGGAAATAACGCTGGCGGGAGCTTATACCCTCGCCGTAGGAATAGCCATCCAGAATTTCCCGGAAGGAGCGATTATATCCATGCCGATGAAAAGTAACGGCGCCGGGAAAAAGAAAGCCTTTGTTTATGGAATCCTGTCCGGGATTGTGGAACCTCTGGGCGCTTTATTGACCATATTGGTCACTGGGATTATTGAAAAGGCGCTGCCTTTTCTGCTGGCTTTTGCAGCCGGCGCGATGTTGTTTGTCGTGGTGGAGGAGTTGATTCCAGAGGCAGCGGAAAAAGGGGATTCGGACGGCGCGACGCTGGGATTCGCCGTCGGGTTTTTAATTATGATGATTTTGGATGTGACTCTTTCCTGATTGGATGAGAGTTTTTAAAAGCGATAAAAATGAGATATTCAGGAGGATTACAAAAGATGCATGAGTTTCATTTACCGTATTGCCTTATTGTAGAAGAGGGTGTTTTCGAGCATCTGGACGAGGCGCTTCTTAGCTGCGTAGCGCAGATTACAGAAAAGAAAGTCATGATTGTGACCGAAAAGGCGCTGCAAAGCATTATCCAGACATATCTGGATGAAATGAAACAGGATTTACCAAAGAGCGAATTGTATTTTATCGAGGAGAACTCTTTTGCGCAGGCAATGGAGCTTGCAAGGGTTATCTGCACAGAAAGTTTTCAGGTCATTATCGGAATCGGCGGCGGTAAGGTTTTAGACGTTGCCAAGTATGCGGGTTTTGTAGGAAAAATCCCTTATATCTGTCTGCCTACGACACTGAGCAATGACAGTCTGGCGTCTCCGGTAGCCGTTCTGGACATGAGCGATAAAGTGCGTAAAACACTGGGCTGCAAGATACCCACCGGCATCGTCGTCGATATCAACGTCATCATGAACGCGCCGATAGAGCAGTTACAATCGGGGATTGGCGATACCATCAGCAAATATACCGCTTTATATGACTGGAAGCTGGACGCGGCGTATCATAAGAGCCGTGTGGACGATTTTGCCTATATGATTTCCGATATGGCGCTTACTTCTTTGTGCTATAACGAAGAGAAATCCTTGAAGAGTAAGGAATTTATCAAAATTCTCACACAGTCGCTTGTGATGGGGGGACTTGCTATGGAAATTGCGGGCAATTCCAGACCCAGCAGCGGTTCGGAACATCTATTTTGTCATTCCCTGGAAGAAAATTATCCAGATATCCATATTTCCCACGGTATGGCGGTGGCGCTCGGCAGTGTCGTCAGTTGTATGTTACAGGGAAGAAACGCCATTAGGCTGCGGGAAATCTTAAAAGCGTACAAGCTGGATATCAATCCCATGAATTGGAATATTACGAAGGAAATTTTTATAGACGCATGGCAAAAGGCACCGGCTACCAGAAAAGAGCGGTATACGATTTTGAATGAGGCAGGGCTGGATAGCGATATGTTGGGGCGTATTTATGAGCAGTTGATTTAAGGGCAATGGATTGAAAGACAATGGATTTTGGATGCAGAAGTGTCTACGACGGGCAAAAGAGGGAAAACTACGAGGGAGCATGTTAAGTCATGAAAAGTTATTTATTGGATTTAAATTCGATTGAAAGAGTCAAGGGGTTTGTTTCAGTTATCGGCAATATGGAAGGGTACTTCGATTTAGTATCCGGCAGATATGTGGTGGACGCAAAGTCCATCATGGGTATTTTTTCCATGGATTTGTCGAATCCCGTGGAATTTCGGATTCTGGAAACCAATGAGAATGTCCCGGAAATTGAGAAGGCGATAGCCCCATATCTGGTCCATGCATAATTGCAGGACGCTATTCTTTGTGCTATAGTAGGAAGAGGATAGGAATACGACGTGAAAAAAACATTGCATTTTATATTAAACAGAGTATTTATTACGGCACTGATTCTCATATTACAGGTTGCCTTTTTTCTTATGGTCATTTTCCGCTGGGCGAATCATTATGTGGAAATTGCCATAGCGCTTCGGATACTGAGTATCGCGATTGTCATTTATCTGATTTGGAGACCGAATAATCCGGCCATCAAACTTGCCTGGATTGTGCCTATTTTAAGTTTCCCGTTGTTTGGCGGGATATTGTATCTGGCGTTTGGGCATATCATTATTTCCCGTAAGCTGCGGGACAGTATCGAAGAGTCGGACGAGCTGCTGCGAAAAAATATGCCTAAGAACGAGCGGATTGTGGACAAACTTGAGACAGAAAATCCGGCGATTGCCAATCAGAGCAACTATTTGCGCACCTATTCCGGCACGCCAATCTGGGATCATACAGAAACGGTATATTATGCGGACGGTCTGCCCTACTGGAAGCAGATGTTAGAGGATTTAAAACAGGCAAAGCATTTTATTTTTTTGGAGTTTTTCATTCTGGGGGAAGGGCAAATGTGGAATGAAATCCTCGAAATCCTGGAAGAAAAAGCGAAGCAGGGCGTGGAAGTACGATTGATTTATGATGATGTGGGAAGCGTCTTTAAGCTGCCCAAGCGATATGACCTGTTGATAGAAGAAAAGGGGATCAAATGCGTTGCTTTTAACAAATTGATTCCGTTTATGACGATTATTCTCAATAATAGGGACCATAGGAAAATCGTGGTCATTGACGGGGAAATCGGCTATACCGGCGGTATTAATCTGGCGGATGAATATATTAATTATGAGAAGGTATACGGCTATTGGAAAGATGCTGGAATCCGCATTCGAGGCGAGGCAGTCTGGAATTTTACGGCGATGTTTTTACAGATTTGGAATATTTCCAGACCTACGGATGAAGATTATAGCGTTTATCATTATCGTTTCAAGGAGCTGCCTACAGGATATGGATATGTGCAGCCCTATGGGGATACGCCGTTTGATAATGAGACGGTGGGGGAGAATGTTTATCTGAATCTGATAGGGTATGCCCGGAAATACTTTTACGCCTATACCCCTTATCTGGTTATTGATAATGAGATGTGTACAGCGCTGAAACTGGCGGCCAAAAGGGGCGTGGATGTGCGCATCGTAACGCCGGGGATTCCAGATAAAAAGTCGATTTACTGGCTGACGCAGTCTAATTATCAGAATCTGATAGAAGCGGGCGTGAAAATCTATCAGTATACGCCGGGATTCATTCATTCTAAGTGCGTGTTGTGCGATGGGGAAGTAGCGACGGTGGGAACGATTAATTTCGATTACAGAAGTTTTTACCATCATTTTGAATGCGGCGTGTTTTTATATCATGCCGACGCAATCAAGGCGCTGGAACAGGACATGCAGGAAACTTTTTTACAATCGGAAGAAATTACGGTGCAGTGGTGCCGGAAGAAATTTGTGAAATTGAATGTGATAGGACCGATTTTAAAATTGTTTTCCCCATTGCTGTAACGTTATTTTGTATGGGAAAGAGGGATAAAGTGTTATGTTGCGGTTTATACAAGTGATACTCTGCAATCTGCCGAGAGCTTATATGATTCCTAAGATGTCATATATGGCGAAACATCCGGAAAAGTATACAGAAGAGGAATGTTATGCCTATGCTTCCAAGGCAGTCAGAAGAATGGTCAGGACGGGACATATCAAAACGGAAGCGTACGGTACGGAAAATCTGCCGAAGGAAGGCGGCTACGTCATGTTCCCCAATCATCAGGGAAAGTATGATGCGCTGGGAATTGTCTACACCCATAAAAAGCCGTGTTCCATCGTGATTGACGACGCCAAATCCCATGTAGTTCTGACCACGCAGTTTATTGAGCTGCTGCATGGGAAACGACTGATTAAGGATGACCCAAGACAGACGGTAAAGCTGATGCGGACGGTATCCGAGGAAGTGGCTGCGGGAAGAAGGTATATCATTTTCCCGGAAGGCAGCTATTGTCATAACCATAACCAGGTACAGGAGTTTAAACCGGGCTGTTTTAAGAGCGCCATGCGGGTGAAAGCGCCGATTGTACCGGTTGTGCTGATTGATTCTTATAAGGTTTTTGAAATCTGGTCCGTGAAAAAGGTAAAGACGCAGGTGCATTATCTGCCTGCCATTTATGCGAAAGATTATCAAGGGATGACGACTGCGGAAGTATCGGATATGGTACATGCCCGGATAAAAGAATATATCGAAGGTATTTTGAAACCAACCGCCGATTAGAGAACAACCGGCGGTTTTGTGCATTCATTCTGGAAGGGCTGGCGGAATTTCTGACTGCCAATCAGACCATAGATATGACTTGCCTGGATATCGCTATGCAGCATTTTTTTGCCGTTTGCAGAAGCGATGCGCTCATCCGCCACGGACAGCTTAGATAGAAGCGGGATGGAAGAATTAGCTTTAATTGCCGATAACAGCTCTTTCGCATCTTTTCTAAATCCCAGCATTCTGGCATAGTATACGAAATCTTCCGCGCAGTAAGTTTCAACATCCTTTTGATAAATATTTAACAAAATATGTAATAAATTCCGTGCGACTTTCGTATAAGTAATATTTTTGGACTTTAACAATTCACAGAAGTCCTCAAATTCCGTGTAAGAGGACAGATGTCTGCTCACCCGGTCAGAAAAGTGACTGTCTATGTCAAAATAGTCCATATACCCGTTTTCTTCTTCCTGAATCAGTTTATAGAGAAGCAGGGAAGAAATATCACCAGGCAGGATAGGAAAGGTTTTCTGATAGTTTTGCTCCATTAATTCATAGGCAACGGGCGGAACCTGTTCTTTGATGAAGCGGATATCTTCTTTTAAGATAATGGATTCCCGGATTGCCAGCGCAGAGCTATAGGCGGTATGTAGGCTGGCGTCGTGATAGTTTGTGCCGACACGGGATAGCGTATGCGCCTTGATGTGACTGTTACGCTTTTCCAAGGCTTTCAGATATTCGAGTCCCAGGATATTATTAGGGAAACGAAGGACATCCAGATATTCCGTCAGTTGCGGTGCAGTAGCGCTTAGGGCGTCGCTTCTTGCTTTCGGATAGGAATAGCCGGCTTTCATCTCTTGTTTAATGCGCGTCTTAAATGCATCACTTTCTGATACGAGCGCATGGGATAAGGAAGATAGGGCATGTAAGTCGCCGCATTCGCTGCCAAAGCATAAAGCATCGGTAACGCCCAGCTTATCCAGGAGGGCGACAGCGCTCGAAGCAAAATATTCCGCGCTGCCGGTGGAATAGTGGACAGGGAGTTCGATGACGATATCCGCGCCTTCTAATAAGGCAATCCTGGTGCGTAAAAACTTATCCATTATGGCGGGAACGCCGCGCTGCACGAAATTACCGCTTAAAATAACGATACAGTAGTCTGCTTCCGTGGCTTCCTTTGCCTGCCTGATCTGATAGGCATGGCCGTTATGAAAGGGATTATATTCTGCAATAATGCCAACTGTCTTCATAGTCATGGCTTCCTTTTCTGATTTCACATTCTGCCACTAAGTGTAACATGAAAAGGAATAAAAGACAAATAAGAAAATAGTAGTTGACTCATATCCAGAATGTGGTATAATGTGTATTGTGTATAGTCAAGGTATGTATGGTTGTGCATAAATAACCCAATCAGTCAAGTTACTAGTTAGGGACTGAAGGGAGGTCGGGTGCGGAATGTCGAACGTAATCGTTAAAGAGAACGAGACTTTAGATAGTGCATTACGTCGTTTTAAAAGAAGCTGTGCGAAAGCCGGTATTCAGCAGGAAATTCGTAAGAGAGAGCATTACGAAAAACCAAGCGTAAGACGTAAGAAAAAATCTGAAGCAGCAAGAAAACGTAAATACAATTAATTACTTAGAATGACCAAAGTAGAACAGATCCCTGATTTTTATCGGGGATTTTGTTGTGTCTGGAACCAATTAAAAATTTTGCCGGCAATTTTCCCATAGGGAATCATATCCTTTTTCAACTGGTAATATTTATGATATAGATGAACTTATGGGAGAGATGTGTGTTGAAAAAAGAGAAAAGACGTCTTCTAACCCTGTTTCTGACGCTGTGTGTGTCTGTCTGTATGTTTGTGCGGATACCGTTAAAGGTCCATGCTGCGCCGGACGTTTCCGCCCCTTCTTATGTGGTGATGGAAGCGTCCACGGGACAGATTATCTGTGAACAGGACGCCAATACGAAGAGGAGCCCGGCAAGCATTACGAAGATTATGACGCTGCTCATCGTATTTGAGCATCTAAAAAGCGGAAGGATTCATTTAGAGGATTTGGTGACGACCAGCGCCTACGCCAAGTCTATGGGCGGTTCCCAGGTCTTTTTAGACGAGGGGGAAACCCAGACGCTGGAGACAATGATTAAGTGTATTGCAGTAGCGTCAGGAAATGACGCCAGTGTGGCGGTAGCGGAATACATAGCGGGCAGCGAGGGCGAATTTGTCAAGCTGATGAATGACAAAGCGGAAAGCTTAGGGCTGCAGAATACCCATTTTGAAGACTGCTGTGGATTGACAGAATCGGATAATCATTATTCTTCTGCAAAGGACGTAGCGATTATGTCAAGGGAGCTGATTACGAAATATCCCGAAGTCTTTGACTATACTCAAATCTGGATGGAAGACATAGAGCATAGCACGGCGCAGGGCACGTCCACCTTTACGCTCTCTAGTACCAATAAGCTTCTCAAACAGTATGAGTGGGCGACAGGACTGAAAACGGGCTCCACATCCAAAGCATTATACTGCCTTTCGGCAACGGCGGACAGGGACGGTATGGAGCTGATTGCGGTCATTATGGCAGCGCCGGATGGAAAATCAAGATTTTCAGACGCAATAGCGCTCCTAAATTATGGGTATAGCGTCAGCCAGATGTATACAGATGAAAATAAAGATGCACTGCCGGTTCAGAAAGTGCACGGCGGCGTGGAAGATGAGGTAAACCTCGCTTATGCAGGGGCATTTCATTATCTGGATACTGCCGGGAATAATTTAAACGATATCGAGAAAGAAATCAGTCTGCCAGGTATCATCGAGGCGCCTGTGACAGAGGGGGACGCTATCGGGGAAGCGGTATATAAACTAAATGGCAACCGCATCGGGAGTGTGTCCATTCTTGCCGCAAAAACCGTAGAAAAAGCCGGTTATCTGGACTATTTGAACAAAGTATGGCGGAAATATCTGGTTTCCTAAAGGGACAAAAGGATTGCAGTTTTCTTGCCATTTATGCTATACTATATAGCGTGCGCATTGGAACGTGGCAGCCTGCGTGGTGTGGAATGGAAGATGGAGAATGGGAATGACTCTTTTATTGGTAGCGCTGATTGTAATTCTAATCTGTTTTTGTCTCATTATGTGTTATGACTGTAACCGGTTTGTGACGGTTTCCTATGAGGCAGCGTCTGGAAAGATTACAAAGGAATGCACCTTTGTGCTTTTATCGGATTTACACAATAAATCTTTCGGAAAACAGAATGAAAAGCTGCTTAGGAAGATAGAAGAGATTTCCCCGGATGGCATTCTGATAGCGGGAGATATGCTGACTGCGCAGAGAGGTGAGAAATACCATGTGGCGGCAAACTTAATGGAAGCGCTTGCCGCGAAATATCCTGTTTATTACGGGATGGGGAATCATGAACACCGGCTGCAAACAAGCCCCGAAGAATTTGGGGGGCTGTATGATCATTATATGGGCTATCTGCATCGTGCAGGGATTGAGCCTCTGATAAACGAAAGCGTCAGTCTGCCGTCTGCAAACATCCGCATCACGGGTTTGCAGATGGAAGGCTGCTATTATCGGAAATTTCGCAAATATCCGATGTCCGAATCTTACCTGACGGACATGCTGGGAAAGGAGCAGGAGGACAAGTTTCAGATTCTGATTGCCCATAACCCGGATTATTTTGACGAGTATGCCCGATGGGGAGCGGATATGGTCGTATCCGGGCATATTCATGGCGGTCTGATGCGGCTGCCTGTTCTCGGCGGCGTCATCTCTCCGAAACTGACCCTTTTTCCCAAATATGACGGAGGGAAATTTGAATGCGGCAATTCTGTCATGATTTTAAGCAGGGGACTTGGCACCCACACACTGCCGATACGGATATGGAATCCCGGTGAATTGATAACGATTCATCTAAAGCCGGAGGCATAAATAGATTGTAGTAGAAAAGGCGGACAGACTATGGCGATTCTGGTAAAACTGGAGGTTTTTGAGGGCCCCCTGGATTTGTTATTACATCTGATTGATAAAAATAAAGTTGATATTTACGATATTCCGATTGTGGAAATTACAGAGCAGTACCTGGATTATATCAGGCAGATGGAAACCGAGGACATGAATGTCATGAGCGAGTTTCTGGTCATGGCAGCCACGCTGATTGACATTAAATGCAAGATGCTTCTGCCAAGGGAAGTCAATGAAGAGGGGGAAGAGGAAGACCCACGGGCAGAATTGGTAGAGAAGCTGTTGGAATATAAGATGTGCAAGTATATGTCTTACGAGCTGAAAGATAGGATGATTAGCGCAGAAAGAAGCCTGTATAAGAGACCGACGCTTCCGAAAGAAGTAGAAGACTATAAGCAGCCGGTGGATTATGAAGAGCTGATAGGCGATATGACGCTTGCAAAGCTGCATGAAATTTTCAGGTCTGTCATGAAGCGGCAAGAGGATAAAATAGACCCTGTCAGAAGTACCTTCGGTAAGATTGAGAAGGATGAAATTGACATGGACGTAAAGACGATATACATAGAAGACTATATCAGGACGCATAAGGCGTTCAGTTTTCGGAAGTTATTGGAAAAGCAGCATAGTAAAATGGAAGTAATCGTTACTTTCCTCGTGGTTTTAGAGTTAATGAAAATCGGAAAAATCGGAATTGAACAGGAAGATATTTTTGCAGATATCATCATTACGTCGAAAGAGGCTGTATGAGTCTGTGGTGAAGGAGTATGACAGATGGAAAGACAAAAGGCAAAAGCGGTGTTAGAGGCGGTTCTTTTTACGATGGGGGATTCCGTTGAGATTGACAGACTTTCCCAGGTGATAGAAGAAGACTTACAGACGACGAAAGATATTTTAGCGGAAATGGAACAGGATTATCTGAATGAGGAACGGGGCATTCAGTTGACCACATTGGACAATGCAGTGCAGCTTGGCACGAAGGGCGAGCTTTATGAATATCTTATCAAGGTTGCAAAGACGCCGAGGAAATTTGTGTTGACGGACACTTTGCTGGAAACACTGTCCATTATCGCGTACAAGCAGCCGATTACAAGGCTGGAAATCGAGAAAGTACGGGGTGTAAGCTGCGACCATGCGGTCAACAGGCTTTTGGAATTTGATTTAATTACGGAAGTGGGAAGGCTGGATGCGCCGGGACGTCCGCTTTTGTTCGGGACGACAGAGCAGTTTCTCAGAAGTTTCGGCGTGAAGTCTTTGGACGATTTGCCCCAAATCAATCCGGTGCAGATGGAAGAATTTAAATTGCAGGCGGAATCAGAAGTCTTTAAACAGCAGGAGGAGCCGGAAGTGCAGATTGATATCTAATGAATAGAAAGCGGCCGTTTAGAGAAATTCTGACAGGTATTGTCATAGAGTCAGGCGCATATACATTAGCAAGGAATATTTTTCGGGTTAATGTATGTGCGCTTTTTCTTTTCACAAATTAAAAAAAGGCAGGAAACGCCTGGCAGCCTTTTTTTTGCTGCTGCTTTTGTTGCCAGTATCTATCCGGCTTACTGTAAAAGCGGAGGATACGCCCTTACAAATTCATGCACAAGCAAAAGATTCGCCCATACAGCTTTATGCGCAGGCAGCAGTGTTACTAGATGCGGATTCGGGGCGTGTACTATATGGGAAAAATGAAAACGAAGCGCTGCCGATGGCAA
This sequence comes from Muribaculaceae bacterium, assembly GCA_023663465.1. Classification (GTDB taxonomy): domain Bacteria; phylum Bacillota; class Clostridia; order Lachnospirales; family Lachnospiraceae; genus UBA3282. The sequence goes on from JAMPHJ010000034.1 coordinate 23,034, forward strand.
GTACCACTAAGATTATGACCTGTATTCTGGCGCTGGAATACGGGAATCTGGACGATATTGCGGAGGTTTCCGCCTATGCGGTAAGTATGCCGAAAGTAAAATTGTATATGCAGAAAGGCGAGCAGTACCGGCTGGGAGATTTGCTCTATTCCCTGATGCTGGAATCCCACAATGATTCGGCGATAGCCATTGCGGAAACAGTCGGTGGCAGTGTGGAAGAATTTGCTGCGATGATGAACCAGAAGGCAAGGGATATCGGTTGCTATGATACTTATTTTATCACGCCTAACGGTCTGGACGCCGTAGTCAGCGATTCCGGGAAAATCCATTCCACGACGGCGGCGGATTTGGCAAAGATTATGGCGTACTGTGTGACCGACTCGGTCAAAAAAGAGCAGTTTCTTCAGATTACGCAGACGAGGGAGTATGATTTTTGCGATGTAAGCGGTGCAAGAAGTTTCCATTGCAGCAATCACAACAGTTTTTTGAGCATGATGGATGAAGCGATTTCGGGGAAAACGGGATTTACGAATAAGGCGGGCTATTGCTATGTGGGTGCGGTGGAAAGTGAGGGGCGCATTTTCACGGTGGCGCTGTTGGCGTGCGGCTGGCCAAACCACAAGACCTATAAGTGGAGTGACATGACGAAACTAACGCAGTACGGTATGGAACGCTATGCTTACCGGGATATTTATGAGGAACAACAGTTTACAGAGATTCCAGTTGCGGGCGGTATTGCCGGAGCGGACGCGACGCCTTATGAGAGGGCGGCGGTTACAGTAGCCTTAGAAGAATCCGCAGAACAGAGCCTTCCCTATCTACTCTGTGAAGAGGACGTCGTGGAAGTGAAGACGGACTTAGCAGCAGAGTTAGAAGCGCCGGTAGTGCAAGGGGAAAGCGTAGGGAAAGTAATGTATTATCTGAATGGTGAGCTGATAAAAGAGTATGAGGTTGTAACGACAGAGGAAATAGAAAAAATTCATTATACATGGATTTTGCAGTATATCCTGCAGCTCTTTTTACCGGGTTAGCATTTGGGATAGATTCCCCTTTTTATCCCGATTTATCTGCCGCTTTTGCCTGGATTTCTGAGTGCGTTTATTTTTTACATATTTTTAGAAAATTTAGCTAGTCCTTTTTCTTAATATATGGTACACTTAATTATGTGTGTGGTGACGCACATCGTAAGATAATATGTTTTTATTATTTTTAAGAAGATAAATGGAGGGCTGAAAAATGAGTACTACTTCTCAAGCGGGTCAAAGAATCAATGCTTTGCTCGATGAAAACAGTTTCGTTGAGATTGGTGCGCTTGTCACTGCAAGGGCAACAGATTTCAACCTGAAACAGACGGAAACTCCTTCAGACGGTGTGATTACCGGCTATGGGGTAATCGAAGGCAATCTTGTGTATGTATACAGCCAGGATGCTTCCGTATTGAACGGAACCGTCGGCGAAATGCATGCAAAGAAGATTGCCAATCTCTATGATTTGGCAATGAAGACAGGCGCACCTGTGATTGGATTGCTCGATTCTGCAGGTCTTAGATTGCAGGAAGCAACGGACGCTTTAAACGGGTTTGGTGAGATTTATCTGAAACAGACGCTGGCTTCTGGTGTGATTCCGCAGATTACGGCAGTTTTTGGGACATGCGGCGGCGGACTGGCAGTCGTTCCCGGACTGACGGATTTTACCTTCATGGAAGCGGACAAGGCGAAACTGTTTGTCAATTCCCCGAATGCGCTGGATGGCAATGTGATTACCAAATGTGATACGAGCGCGGCCGCGTTCCAGAGCGGGGAAGCGGGAAACGTGGACGTGGCTGCAGATGAAGCGTCTATCCTTGCGCAGATCAGGCAGTTAGTTTCCATGCTGCCTGCCAATAATGCAGAGATTGCAGTATCTGACTGTACGGATGACTTAAACAGAGGATGCCCGGAACTTGTAAACTGTGTGGGCGATACTTCCATTGCATTGTCTCAGATTGCAGATGATGGTATTTTTGTGGAAGTAAAACAGAATTATGCGAAAGATATGGTAGCTGGCTTTATCAAGTTAAACGGTGCGACAATCGGAGCTGTAGCCAATCGGACGCAGGTATATGATGAGAATGGGGAAGTGGCAGATAAGTTTGATGCAGCTTTATCCGTCCGCGGCGCAGAGAAAGCGGCAGATTTCATTAACTTCTGCGATGCGTTTGAAATTCCTGTCTTGTCTTTGACCAATGTAAAAGGCTTTGCCGCTACGAAATGTTCCGAGAAGAGAATGGCGAAAGCCGTTGCAAAACTTACATATGCTTTTGCAAACGCAACCGTGCCCAAAGTAAACGTTATCATCGGAAAAGCGTATGGAAGCGCGTATGTGGCAATGAATTCCAAGGCGATTGGCGCAGATATTACGCTGGCATGGCCGGATGCGGAAATCGGTACGATGGATGCGGCGCTTGCAGCGAAGATTATCTGCGACGGACAAGGCTCTGAGGCAATTAATGCTTGTGCCAAAGAGTATGAAGCGCTGCAGAACCATGTGACAAGCGCAGCTAAGAGAGGATATGTAGACCAGATTGTAGAGCCTGTTGATACAAGAAAGTATGTAATAGGGGCATTTGAGATGCTGGCGACAAAAAGTGAAGGCCGTCCAGAGAAAAAGCACGGTACGGTTTAGAAAGGATGATACTTAATATGAAAAAATGGTTATTAGTATTAGGTATAATTACCTGTATGGCAGGTCTGACGGCATGTGGTCAGCAGGAACAGCAGGAAACGCCGAACATGCTTTCAGAACAGGAAGCGACGAAGCTGGCAGGCGACTGGGCGAACGATATCAGCCAGGTAGTTGCCCGGCAGATGGAAGGTGATTTCATTGCGCTTGCAGAACAAAACGGCTGGGACACGGCGGTGTTTGAAGGCGCTTTTGAAAGCTGGAAGAGCGCTTCCGAAGATATGGGTAATTATGAAGAAGTAATTGAAGTTACGGAAAACAGCATGGTCGGGGAAATGCATAATGACACGAATTACCCGGTGGAAGGTACGATTGTTTTCCGGGTTAAGGGAAGTAAGCATAATGCGACGGTAGAGCTTGTGTATGAGAATTATATGCCAGTCACGATTTCTACCAATGTAGAATACACGTTTGCTGAAAATATGCAGAAGGCGGCGCTTAATACAGTACTTGGTATGGGAACCGTATTTGTAATCTTGATATTAATCAGTCTGATTATATCCGCCTTTGGTCTGATTCCGAAACTTGTGAAGCCTAAGGAACAGCCTGAGGAAGAGAAGAAGAGCGCTCCTGTGGCGCTGCAGGCGCCCGTAGAAGAGGACCTTTCAGATGACTTAGAGCTGGCAGCCGTAATTGCAGCGGCCGTTGCCGCTTATGAGGGCTCCGGTTCCACAGACGGCTTTGTGGTAAGGTCCATTAGAAAAGCAAACAGATAATTAAGAAAAACTGGCGCTCCTAAGAGAACAGGACATGTCAGGATGGAAAAATGAAATAAAAATGGAGGAAAAATCAATGAAAAATTATACAATTACCGTAAACGGAAGCGTATATGATGTAGTAGTAGA
>JAMPHJ010000035.1 GCA_023663465.1 Muribaculaceae bacterium
TAGTGTCCTATAAATGGTACTGAATGGGTTTTGGGCTACAAAAAATGCCTGGAAATCTAATATTTCCAAGCATTCTACGCTGCCCATATCCAGTTTTTATCTGCCACTGTCCATCATTTTCTCCTTAAAAGTTTCTTCTGTGAGTTTTGCCTGTGAGGCAGCATCTTTTATGGTCAGAAGATTTTCCCTCACAAGGTCGAATAACATTTCCAGTCTACCTCTTTGAAAACCTTCTTTTATTCCTTCCTTTATTCCCTCATTCCTGATTGCTTTTGCTTCATATTCCAGAACCCTTCCACCCATGACAGATTTCACTCCTTCCCTGACATTTTTATACTTCTCTGCGATATGTTCTACTACCTTATTAGACATATCTGTAATTGTACATTTCGTATATTCTGTAATCTTTCCGGTATTTAACAATTCTTCCAGATGATTTTTTATTTTCTCATATTCTTGCAATAAGGATTCCCGTTTGACTGTATTTTCATTATACTCCTTAAATCGACTTTCGTGTAAAAAAATATAAAAAGGAATCAGAAATAAAAGTTCTTTTTCAAAAATTTCTTCTATCGTATAACGCTGCAGTTTCATGATTGGTATCTCATAACCAACGCTTCCACCCGGCGTGACGATTCGGATTCCCATTTTATCCGGCGTTGTCTGTTTGCATCTTAAAAATAATGCCGCCGAATGGGGCAACGTCACTGTCAGGATGTTTCCCCTTATTTCCCCTTCATCCAGCGCTATCTGGGTATCGTATTCAAAAAAACGGACTAACATACTCTCATCCGGACTGCTCTGACATTCCCAATGATACTTCTTCGTTTCCGTTCCAATAATCTTAAAACTGGTATCCGTAATCCGCCCCTGTTCCTGTCCACCTTCCCTATTCAGGAAATGCTCGTTTGGTGCAAACACGATTTCTTCATTTCCTACATAATGTTCCCCAAATACTTCATTAATAACAGGTATAATCAAAAAGCTGCAGTCATTCAATAGTGTGCGGAATACATCGTCGTATGGCGTATTCGATATCATCATGCCGTTACTCCTCCACCGGCCGATATCTCTTAAAAATCTTATCCTCGCCGCAGACATGCTTGGTGCCGTCGGCATCGGTAATGATATAATCCCCTTCCCCAAGGAATGTGCGTCCTCTGCGGTGTCGGATATAAGGGCATACGATACTTCCATCTTCCCGCTTGACATGAATCAAAGAATCCGTCACAATCCAGCCTTTGGTAATAACGTCCGACATTCTTTCAAAGCCGTCCTCCATGCCCTTTCCTACTTCATATTTTTCTACATCCGATTCCATCTCTACTCTTTTGCATTTCATCTAAAATCCCTCCACTTTTTAAAAACTACTCTTTTCCTACGAAAGCAGTTCCCTGCAAAAATAACAACTGTATTTTTCTCTCGCCATCATGGGCACCAGATTCTCTGCGCCGCAATACCCGCAGACACTGCACCTCTTCCCATTTGGAACTGTGTCCCCGTCAAAAAGCCGTTCTGCAACACGGAAACCGCCGTAATTCCTATTCAGACGCTCCGCTTCTTCCCGCCGTTCCCGTTCGTGCTCCAAGGCGTCCTGTCTCGCCTTTTCATCCAGATATGCCAATGTGGAATGTTCCTGTTCTTCCGGTTCGTCCTGAAACTGCCCCCACGTTGATTGTCCTGTCAAAGATTGACCTGGCATCGACGTTTTGTTTGCCGGCTGTCCGGACATGGACTGCCTATTTGTACCATAAGGCTGTCTGCCGGAACTTTCCGCCCGGTGTCTTACAGGCGCAGTATTCGTATCCGGCGGCGCGCTAGCGCTCTTTTTTGCCGCATCCGAATTTCCCTTCTGATGATATGCCCGATACATAACAACACCCACAATGATAATCACTATTAGAATATCCATTTTCCCCATATTCCTTTCTCTTCTGCTATTCTTCCGAATGGTTTTCGTTAATATAGACAAGAAAACCCTGTAACAAATTATAGCACAAAATGAATCAAGCGAAAAGAATTGATTAGAATCCTGCACCATCAGCCACTATACCTAATCAACAGCAGCTCCACGCTCAGCACATCATTCATCCTGCCAGTCTTCACCGCTTCCTCAGTCTCTACGCAGTCTGTGACTGCCTTTTGCAAGTCCTGTGTGGAAAATTTTGCCGCCTGGCTCACATATTTTCCGGCGACAAAGCCCGGCAGTCCCACGTTTTCGCCAATGATTTTGGCGGGATATCCTTTTTTGTGCAATTCTTTGACCTGCAGTAGCAGGTTGAACTGTCTCGCTAAGAGAAACAGGATTCTCATGGGCGGCTCTTTCAGCGTCAGTAAGTCGTAATAGAGCTTCATCGCCTCTGTCTGCCTTTTTTCCGCAATGGCGCTCATCATATCAAAAATCCGGTTATTAATCTGTCTGGTGCAGACTTCCTCGATATCTTTTCTAGTCACGACGTCCCGCTCTAAGCAATAGCAGATGACTTTTTCAAGCTCTTTACTGATATTGTCCATGTCCGTGCCGGTTTTTTCCAGAAAAAGCCCTAAATCCCGCTCGGTAATTTTCTTATTTTCCCGCTTCAGGGTTCCGAGAATCCAGCGTTTCAGCACGGCTTCCTCCTGTGTTTTAAATTCCACGGCGCGTCCCTTGGCGGATAGAGCCTTATAGAGTTTGCTTCTTTTATCGACTTCGCTTTCCACTAAGATGAAATAGGCAGTCTCAGCGGGTTCTTTGAAATATTCGGCAAGCTGTTCCCCTCCGCGTTTGAACAGTCCGCTGTTTTCTATTACGATGAGGCGTTTATCGGATAAAAAGGGCATGGTTTCCGCAAGGTCTATGATCTCGCCGACATTAACGGCTTTTCCCTCGAAATGGTGGCAGTTCATGGAATCGCCGTCGCCTGCCAGCGCTTTTTTTAGTTTGTCCCGATACTGTCTAATCAGGTAAGCTTCCTCTCCATAAAGCAGATATACCTGCCTAAGCTGTCCCGACTTTAATTCTTCATTCAGCTTCTGCATTTAGTCCTCCACGTCCTGCCATAGATCATCTCATATATCGTGAATCCTATCAAAACAATTATAGTTTATTCTACCACACCCTCAGAAAAGTTTCTACCCCCACCCTTCCATTCCGGTACGTCACCGTTATCGCTCCGCCTTCCTGGGTGCGGTAAATGCGGCTTCCCACCTGTTCAAGGCGCTGTAATAGCGCAGGGTGGGGATGCCCATAACGATTGTTTCTGCCCGCGGAAATCAGGGCAATCCCAGGCGATGCCGTCTCTAAGAAAGCCTCGCTGGTAGAGTATTCGGAACCATGATGCGCCACTTTTAACAGGGTCAGGCATTGGTCCCCGGATAGGAGCGTTTCCAGCTCTTTTCTCACGCTTTCTTCGCCTGTGCCTTCTAAATCTCCGGTAAAAAGCGCCGTAAAAGCTTCATATTCCAGATAGAGGACGATGGATTCCTCGTTGGTATCCCCTTGTGCGCCTTTTTCCGGGTGCAGACAGGTCAGTCTGAGCTTCCCATGCCGCATGGTATCGCCCTTGTGAAGATAGGAAATCTGGATTTTCTGCTGTTTTGCCAGCATTTCAAGCTCCTGATAAGTTTCGTTTCTTCCGCTCTCTCCCAAATCCGGCAAAACAAGTGTCGTTATCGAAATACCGTTTTCTTCTGTTTGTTCTAAAAGGGTGTGAATGCCGTTATAGTGGTCGCTGTCCATATGGGTCACAAAAACCGCGTCCAGCCTATCGACGCCCTCTTCTTTTAAAAAAGGCAGTATCTGGTATGTCCCCACGTCGCTTTTATCCGAACTTCCGCCATCAATCAGATATCGTCCGCCAAGTCCGTCCGCTAAGTAGATGCCATCCCCCTGCCCCACGTCTAAAACCGTGATTTCCAGTCCGCCCTGAAACCGCAGGGTGATACATAAAAGGGCAAGCAGGATACCCTGTAGAAACCGCAGTCTGCGCTTTTGGGCGCCATAGAAAAAGGCAATGCCCAGAAGTAATATAAAAATAACAACCTGTATGTTTTCCGGTTTGCCCAGAATGCTTCTACTGGCGGGCAGATATAACACCATCCGGCAGCAAGTTTTATAAAATAACAGCAGAAAGTGTGGCAGTAAAGCAATCAGTTTTGCAAGCGGCAGACAGATTAGGGCTGCCCCAAGGCTCAACAATCCTCCCGCCAGAATCAGACCGGCGCCAGGAATAATTAGAAAATTCAATAACAGGGAATATAGCGGATATTCATAATAGAAATACAGATAAACAGGAAATGTCATCAGAGAAACCGCAAGGTTCACCGCTATGGTTTGTTTCCATTTAGATATATTCAATTTTATCCGATATTGCTTTGTTTTGTCCGGTTTTATCCCGTCCGGCTCTGACTTCAATTTTCTCAATTCCGGCTCTGCCTCACCCGGAAGCATTTCTTCCAGCACTGGCGCCAGAAGCCCGATTGCCAAAACTGCGCCGAAGGAAAAAAGAAAACCGCTATGATAAAGATAATAGGGCTGCGTCAGCAGGATTGTCATTCCGGCAGCCGCCGTCGCCGTCAGCATATCGTAAGTGCGCCCAAATAATTTCGCGCCCACATTCAGGCTGAACATGAGAATCGCCCTGACAGCCGAAACACTCATGCCGGTCATGACGCCGTAGCAGTACATGAAGGCTATGGATAGCAGAATATTTACCGGATTCGGGCAGCGGATTTTATGTAACAATTTATAGAAGCCCATGCCGATTATGGAAATATGCAGTCCGCTGATACTCAAAATATGGATTACGCCGTTTAGCCGGTAGAGCTCTTTCGTCTCTTCGTCCAGCCCCTCTTTTTCCCCAAGCAGCATGGCTTTCAGGACAGAAGCGTCCTCTTCCTCATAGCAGGAATCGAGAAGTCCCGCCAGATACTGCCTGATATTCCATAGGGTTTCACGAAATGAATCATACTGGATACTTTCTTCCAGAATGACGCCGTTTAAAAGTCTTGCCTGCAAATTCAGCGTCCGGTAGTAGCTTAGCGCGTCAAATTCCCCCGGATTGGTCGCCTGTGCAAATCCCCGCAGCTTGCCCCGTATGCGGATATAGCTTCCAAGATGCGGCTCTTTTCCTTCTTCCCCATAACAGAGCACGCCTTCGATTTCCTCCAGACCGGGAAAGGATGTCAGGGATGTAAATTCTGGGTCTTCCAAATAAATAACAAGTGTTTCTTTTCCTCCCCACATGCGGTATTCTTTTTTCCCGACCCGCCCTGTGAGGACTGCCGTACTGCCTTCTAATTCCGCCGGGAATACATCGGTGGGCGGATTCCTGTATAGATAAAAGAAAAGAACAATTACAACTACAAGCCCCATGATACATACCGGTCTTCTCAATCCTACCTCCTATTCCGGGATACCTGCAAAATGGATTGTTCCTCAATACGGGACATCTCTCATTCCGGGTATCCCTCTATTCCACCGCAGATGCGGTGTTTACGATTAAATCAAGATTTCTCTCAAACACGTTGGTCAGGCTGACGCTTTCCTGATAAAACAAGGAAGTATCGCCGTTGATAGAAATCTGTACCTTATTGACATTGGGCAATTCCACAAGGGAATTGGTAATAGAGTAAATGGTCACATTGGAAGTGACGTCGTAGGGCTGGCTCAAAAAGGTTTCGTCTAAGTTTACATAACATGTCCCATCATTGACAGTAACGCCGATAACTTTCGTACCCGGATTAATCGTCGGATAATTTCCTAACACCGTAGGTCCCAAAATCAGTCTGTCTAACACTAATCTCTCTATCGGGATATTACTATTGTATACAAGATTTCTCTGATCTTCCTCCACCAGCCGGGTGCCGTCCTCGTTGGCAAAATACAGGCGCAGATTGGCTTTCTCGTAAGTATTGATTTCGTTTCCGGCATTGTCGATGAACATATCCGCAGACATGGTGCCCACTGCCACGCCGCCATTGTCCATAAGCGGTTCGTTCTGTATGGTAAAAGATACGGATTTCACGCCGTCCACCTGCGTCAGCGTCCTGACGATTGCGGCGCGCACAAGAATTTCCAGAATGGTATTCATCTCTTTATAGTGTTCGTCGAAATTCATCGTCAACTGTTCCGTATCCCAGGTATAGCCCAGCAGTTCAAAGTTTCCCGCAAGTGGCGCCTTGTACTCCATTTTTTCCGAAATGGTGGAAAGCTGTCCTACAAGCTCTTCCAATAACGCCTGTTTTTCTTCCGTTTCCGTCTGATAGGGATTAGAAAAAATCTTGGCTTCATCGTTACTGACATAATAAATATTATATATCTTGCCATTTTCCTGCTTTTCTTCGCTGCCGCAGCCTCCCAGCATAAGAACCCCCAGAAGTGGCAACAAGACAAAACATATTTTCATTTTATCGGACATTGCGGTATCCTCCCCTTACAATCTATGAAATAGAAATATGAATCAGCGGAATCTTCACGGTAAAAGTTGTGCCTTCCCCTTCCTCACTCACCGCCTTAATCAGCCCCCGGTGCATCAGAATCGCGCTTCTTGTAATCGCCAGTCCCAGACCGCTTCCTTCTATTTCACGGGAATGGGATTTATCCACCCGGTAAAAACGCTCATAAATATGTTCCATAGACTCCTGCGGGATGCCGATACCGGAATCCGCCACCTCGACCGTGAAAAACTGATGGTCTGCATCCAGCGTCACTTTGACCCAGCCATGCTCCCGGTTATACTTGATGGCATTTTCCACAAGATTTGTTATAACAAGCGTTATTTTAACCTCGTCCACTTCCGCTGTGACGGGGCGAATGCTTTCATAGACAAGCTCAACATCTTTTTTCAGCGCAATCGGACGGAGTCTTTTCAGGATAAACTCTACCAGAGCATTGATATCTACCTGGGAAATATTTAAATCGGACGCCGCCCTGTCCATCTTACTTAACGCCAGCAAATCGTTGATGATTTTATCTTCCCTGTCGATTTCTGTCGCAATATCTTCCATAAATTCCCTATACAGCTCTATGGGCACGTCTTCCTGCCCCCGCAGGGAATCCGCCAGCACTTTCATGGAAGTAATCGGGGTTTTCAGCTCATGGGACACATTGGATACAAATTCCTTGCGGGAATCGTCCAAAACCCTCATGCGGTTTACCACCTCATTAAACGCATCTCCGATATTTTCCGTTTCCAGACAGTCCGGCACGCAGACAGGGTCATTGGTATAGCCTTCTTTGACCTGGCGCAGGGCATTTGTCAGTTTTCCAAAAGGTCTGACAAGCAGATAGGACGCTATGACCGAGGCGGCAAAAATAATCATAATCACGATAAATTCCAGAACAAGCGCTTTTCTATTTAAGATTTCCATAGTCGCAGCAATGTTGTCCGTGGACACACTAATCAGCATAACCCCTTTGGCTATGGCGCTTTCCACTGGCATATTTTCCGGTATTTCCATGCCGATGATATCCGTCTCAAATCTTTCCATAATCGGAATCGTCATCTCGATATAACCGTTCTCGGAATCATAATTACTTGTGTTATTGCCCCTCAGACAACGGATAACCTCTTCCGAGATGATAATTTTATTCTCGCTGATACCATAGGTGTCCTTAACGACTCTCAGATTATTATTGATAATAATAACCCGCCCGTCGTAAAGATTAGAAAGCAGATTCAACTCCGCATCGATAACCTCAGACGAGGTATCCTGTAAATAACGATAGACAATCAAGTGATTCGCCAGTACTTGCAGCTGTGCCTGGACATCAGAAATACGCAGGCTTACCGCCCGCTGCTCGTAATTTTGCAGAATGGTATACCGCATAATATTGCAGGACACCAGCCCGACAATAAATACGATAAGAAAGATATAGATCCTAAGACTTCTAAGAAACTGCAGTTTTTTGATATGGACATTTTTAAGCAAAGTAATAACCTACTCCCCATTTTGTATGCACATACACGGGCTCGCCCGGTATTTCCTCAATCTTTTCCCTAAGCCTTCTGATATGTACGTCCACGGTACGCACATCTCCCGGATAATCGCTACCCCATACGATTTTCAGCAGATTTTCCCTGCTGTAGACTTTGTTGGGATTTTTCATCAGCAGCTCCAGCACTTCAAATTCTTTCGCTGTAAGATTGACTTCCCTGTCCTTGATGTACACTCTTCTACCGTCTAAGTCCAGTTTCATATCCCGGTTTTCAATCGTTCTGGCTTCATTCTTTTCTTCGCTCTTTGTGCCGGTTCTGCGCATAATCGCCTTAATCCGCGCTTTTACTTCCAGAATATTAAAGGGTTTGGTGATATAATCGTCCGCGCCATAGTCCAGCCCCAGAATCTTGTCCATATCTTCGCCCTTAGCGGTTAACATAACAACCGGAACATTGGAAAAACCGCGTATCTGCTGGCAGACTTCAAATCCATTCATCTTAGGCAGCATGACGTCTAAGAGAATCATATCATAAGAACGGCTATGCGCCAGTTCCAGCGCCTCTTCCCCGTCGTAAGCGCAGTCCACTTCCATCCCGTCCTGCTCTAAACTAAAACGGATTCCTTTTACAATTAATTTCTCATCATCGACAACCAGTACTCTTTTTCCCATCTTCTACCATGCCTTTCACTTGAATACCCATGTCTTTCTACAGCCCGCGACATTCGCAGCCGCAAGGTCTTTTTATTTCCGCCGCCCCATCGCCTAGCGGACGGTAATTTTATCTTTTATTTTCTCATAAATTCCTTGCCCGATGCCGCTTACCTCCATAATCTCTTCTATGGAAGTAAAACCGCCAATTTCCTGCCTGTATTTCACGATTGCCGCCGCTTTGCCCGCGCCGATGCCGTTGATACTGCTTAACTCGCTTTCCGTCGCCAGATTGATATTGATTAATCCATCAGACTGCGTGGAAACTCCCTGCGCCGCCTCCACAGACGCTCCCGCTTCTTCTGTATCTGTCCCGGTATCCGCCTCTGTCATCCACCGTTTATGATAAGCGTCGTCCTCACCCGCCGCCTCTACTTCTTCCATCGTCGGGATGACAATCCTCTGCCCGTCCTGTAAGGTTTTCGCCAGGTTTACATAATCTTCGCAAGCATCCTCCCGGAAACCGCCCGCTATCTCGATTCCTTCAAAAATCCGGCTGCCCGTGGCAAGCGCATAAACGCCCGGATTGACGACCGCACCGCATATATGTACATAAATCTCGCCCGGGGAAGCCGGCTTGTCCATGTTTTCCGGTAACGTTTCCGGTGAGACCGCATCATAATCTGCAACGCCTCCGGCGGCGCCGGCTTCCCCGCCAGCCAGGGCAGTATCCGCTTCCCCGCCAGCCCCGGTTGACTGTGGCGAATCCTGCGTCCCCGCCAGAGCTTCAGAAGCGCTTTGGCTTTCCCAGCGCTCGTCCTGCGTATCCTGTTCAAAAACAATCTCTTCTTTACCGCTGCACGCGGTCATCGTAAATAAGGGAAACAGACAAAGTATCCCTTTTCGTATCATATTCTTTATCGTATGCATAGTTTCCTTTCCGCCTCCCGGCATACCGAAAGCCGCACAGGAAGTCCCCGCTATGCACTGCATTCTTATTGTAAAATAAATTTGTCCCTATGTCCACTTAAAAATAATAATTCCCAGAATCGCAATGCCCATTCCCGTCAGTTTCCGAACTTCCAAGGGCTGTTTTTCCACGCCAAACAAGCCAAACAGCTCGATTAGATACGCGACAATCAGCTGGGATATCACGATAATCATTACCGATTTCGCCGGTCCTAACATTTCCATCGCCTTGATGACCGTATAGGTAATAAACGCGCCGATTGCTCCGCCGAGCAGCATGTATTTGGGCTGCACCTTAAACAACGCCCCGAAGGAGGAGCGGTCCGTAATCAGCCATGCGCCCAGACAGACAAGCAGTGCGCTAAACTGAACGAAGGCGTTAGCGACCCAGATACTCGACGATTTCGTGACCTGCGTATTGAATACGCCCTGAATGCTCATAAACGCGCCGGATAGTAACGCGATGAAAAATCCTGTCATATTTTTTTAACCTCTCTAAATTAGATTTCCCCAGGTAATTGCGAAACTAAGATTTTGCAGCCGTCCGTTGTGCAGAATATACAATCCAACGCAGGCACGCTCTCGCTACGGTTCAAACGCAGCGGTACATAAGATGCCAGAATACGGCATCTAAGTACCGGCGTTTTCACAGTACCTGCTTTTGGAGTTGTATATTCTGTACAACTACACATTTTTAAACTTTCGTTTCACAATTACTTATTAGATTTCCAAAAAAGAACATATGTTTTCATATAATTTCTTTTGCAACAAAAATACAAGGCAGCCAATACCGCCTTGTACTATCATGCCCCGTCGTTTTGGAAAATATGCAGGAAATTTTTTATTCCATGTCAGTTTCTTCCCCTTCTATCCCGTCTTCCCCGCCAGCGTCTTCTTCCGGCGTATCCTCCGGGATATCGAGATAGGTTTCTTCGTAAGCCTCGCCCCGAATCTGGGTCATGATTTTTTCGGATAACGCTTTCAGCTCCGCATTGGCGTCCTCGCCTTCCCAGATTCTGGCAAACGCGATTTCCATTTCCACCCAGTAGTTGCTCGTTTCTATCATTTTCGGATTGGGGATGGACTTCTCGTACTCATTCACAAAAGCTTTCGCATTCGGATTCGTAATGTCCACGCCTGACAGCGCCGGAAGCTTGCCTGTCCTGTCATAGAGATTTCGGACGCTCTCATCATAACAGGATAAATAGATTGCAAAATCATTCGCCATATCCTTGTGCGTAGAATATCCGTTGACGACGACGCACTGCGTTACGGACAAAGAGCGGGATACAAGCTCTTCGTTGACGTCCGGTATCAGGGAAGTCCCGTATTCATACTGAAATTCGTCGTTTGCCTTCGCCTCTTCTATCTTGGCAAGCGCATCCGTCGTAACTACCGTGTATAAAATCCTGCCGTCTATAAAATCCTGTAAAATATCTGCATAACTGATTTCTACTGTATCAATCGAGAAAAACTGATTCAGATTCTGATAAACTCTCATACAGCGGATGGCATTCTCATTATAAATATCAATGGAATCATCCTGATCTCCCTCGACACCGCCCACGTCGATATAATTCCCGACGAAGAAATAATTATAAAAGATATCGGACACATCCCATTTAAAAACGGCCTCCACCTGCTCCGGCGCATCGTAAATATCCGCAAACGCCAGAATATCATCTATCGTCTTAGGAAGCGTCTGTTCCACCCTTTCCTCTACTTCCTCTTCACTAATAACAGTTGTTTCTGTATCCGCCGCTTCTGTATCAGAGGGTTCTTCCCTGTCTGCAGCTTCCTGCGCCGCTTCGCCTTCCGCCGCGTCTTTTTCCGCTTCTATCTGCGCCCGCGCCCAGTCTTCTAAGTAGGTTTTATTATATAAGAAAGAGCTGGTCTCAAAATAAAACGGATATCCGATTAATTTTTCATGATAGGTCACGGCATGTATGGCCGATTCCGGGAAAAGGGTTTCCGGTGCGGGAACGCCTTCCGGTATACGGATTTGTGAAGCCAGTCCTGCAAGATAGGCTTTTTCCAGGGAATCGTTGCCAATAATGTATAAATCCGGCGTTTCTTCCGACTGCAAAGACGCCTGGTTAATTGTTTCCAGATACTCTAACCCCGGCGTATGGACCGGAATGACACGCACGTCCTGTTGAAATTCATTGTACGAGACCACGATGCTGTTGAGATAATCCGTCAATGCCTCGTCTGTATACCATAAATACAAGGTTTCCCTATGCCCGAAAAGAGAATCCTCCGTCTCACTTTCCGCACTTTCCTGCCTTATGGATAACCCGGCAAGCCCTGCGCCGCAGATACCGCCGACAAGTGCGCATATTATCAAAACGGTGATAAGTCTTCTTCTAAATGTCACTGTTTCTTAGCTCCTTTCATGAACAGTATTTTAATAACATGTGTAATTTATTGTAAACAACCTTTCAAAATATCAATCATCTCATCAACATGCTCCTTCGTAATCACGAGGGGCGGTACAAAGCGGATGATATGGCTGCCGGCGTTAATCAGTATTAGTCCTTTTTCCATTGCCTTATCAATGATATCCCGGACAGGCTCTTTGCAGACGAGCCCCTGCATCAGTCCCACGCCGCGTCTTGTCTCAACGACATCATATGCAGCCACAAGGTTATCTAACTGCGCTTCCAGATAGGCGCCGACTCCTTTAACATGATCCAGTATCTGTTCTTTCTCAAACAATTCAAATACCTTGCAGATTGCCGCGCAGGCAAGGGGATTGCCGCCATAAGTCGTCCCATGATCGCCCGCCGCGAGGGAATGCGCCCCCACCTTTTCCGTCATCAGAAAAGCGCCGACTGGAACGCCGCACCCAAGCGCCTTCGCCGTCGTCATGATATCGGGCTTCACGCCGAATTTCTGCCAGGCATATAAATAGCCCGTCCTACCCATACCACATTGGATTTCGTCCAGAATCAGCAGGATATCTCTTTCCTCGCACAATGCCTTAACCTTTTTCATAAATGCTTCTGTAGCAGGATAAAGCCCGCCTTCGCCCTGAACGGTCTCAAATAAAATAGCGCATGTTTTTTCATTTACATTGGCAAGCACACTGTCGAAATCGTTCAAATCGGCAAACCGGATATTCCCTATCATCGGCTCAAACGCTTCCCGGTAGTGGGGATTCCCGGTAACGGAAAGCGCACCGTAGGTTCTTCCGTGGAAAGAGTTATTCATCGCAATGATTTCGTGGTCCGTATGGGAGTCTTTCCGATAAGCGTATTTTCTCGCCGCCTTGATTGCACCTTCAATCGCTTCCGCTCCGCTGTTGGTAAAAAACACCCTGTCCATGCCGGACGCTTCTTTCAGCTTCTTTGCCGCTTCAATCGCAGGTACATTATAATAGTAGTTAGACGTATGGATAATCTTATCAATCTGCGCCTTGAGGGCGTCGTTATACTCCTGATTGCCATAGCCCAGCGCAAAAACGGCGATGCCGGATACGAAATCAAGATATTTTTTTCCCTCCGTATCGTACAGATATACGCCCTCGCCTTTATCCAGTACGACCTGATAGCGGTTATAAGTGTGCAGCAGAACCTGCTCCGCCTCGTCGATATATTCCTGCATTTTCATAAATTTCCTCCTTATTAGGGCATTCCCTAGGATAACGTCTTTTCCCTAAAACGTCTTTTTCCTAAAACATCTTCTCATTATCATCGATAATGGCGGTGCCGACGCCGTGATTGGTAAAGATTTCCAGTAACAGGCAGTGGGGGATTCTTCCGTCAAGGATATGCACCCTGTTTACGCCTTCCCGGATAGCGTCGGTGCAGTTTGCCAGTTTCGGCAGCATACCGCCGCCGATGTAACCGCCCGCTATCAGTTCTTCCGCCTGCGTCGCCGTCAGTCTGGATATAAAGGACGACTTATCGTCAATATCCCGGTAAAGCCCCTCGATATCTGTCAGAAAAGCCAGTTTTTCCGCAGATACCGCCTTGGCAATCGCACATGCCGCATCGTCCGCATTGATATTATAAGTCTGAAAAGCTTCGTCTAAGCCAATCGGCGCCACGATGGGCAGGAAGTCTTTTTCCAATAAATCATATAAAATCTTGGGATTGACCTCTGTAATATTTCCTACGAAACCGATATCCTGCCCATCCGCATACTTTTTATCGCATTGTAAAAGCCCGCCGTCCTTGCCGCTGATGCCCACCGCTTTGACGCCCAGCTCCTGCACCATCGTGACAAGGCTCTTATTGACTTTATTTAAAACCATCTCAGCAATTTCCATTGTTTCGGCGTCCGTCACCCGCAGCCCGTTCACAAATTCCGCTTCTTTGCCGACTTTGCCGACCCATCTGCTGATTTCCCTGCCGCCGCCGTGTACGATAATTGGCTTAAACCCTACTAATTTTAACAGCGTTACGTCCTTAATCACGTTTTTCTGCAATTCCTCATTGCTCATGGCGCTTCCGCCGTATTTTACCACGATAATCTTTCTGTTGAATTTCTGGATATAAGGCAGCGCCTCAATCAGCGTTTCCGCCTTTTCCAGAATCGCACTCATCTCTTTTTGTTCCATCTCGTTCTTCCGTTCCTTCCTGCTATCTGATTTTCTTCCTATATTAATGCAAAAGATTCTTTCTAAAAAAATACTATTTCTGTAAAATCGCTCTTGGATTAACTCCGATAATCTGCATTAATTTTCACATATTCATAGGTCAGATCGCAGCCCCACGCCGCCGCTTCGGCATTTCCCGCGTTCATATCCACAAGAATCGTGACCTCCGGCGCAGACATCATCTGCGTCGCCTCTGCTTCACTATAATCCAACATAACACCGCCCCTATAGAGCAAAAGGCGTTTTTCCCCACTTTCCAGATAGATATCTACTTCGTCCGGGTTAAAAGAAACGCCCGAATAGCCCAGCGCGCAAAAAGCCCTTCCCAGATTCGCGTCATGCCCGAAAATCGCTGCTTTCGTCAGATTGGAGCTGATAACGGACCTGCTTAATATGCGGGCTTCCTCTTTGGTCTTGGCATGGATGACTTTCGTCTCAAACAGCGCAGTCGCGCCTTCGCCGTCCCCCGCCATCTTCTTTGCCAGCGTCGTATTGATATAATTCAATGCTTCCCTGAATTTATGATAATCTTCATTTTTCGTCTGAATCTCCTGATTGCCCGCCATACCGTTTGCCAGAACCACCAGGGTATCGTTTGTGGAAGTATCCCCGTCCACCGATATCATGTTAAAGGTGTCTTTCACATCTTCGCTCAGCGCCTCCTGCAAAAGCTCTTTGGAAATCGCAATGTCCGTCGTCACAAAAGCAAGCATCGTACACATATTCGGATGAATCATGCCGGAACCCTTGCACATGCCGCCGACGGTTACAGTTTTTCCCTCAATCTCAATCGTGACCGCCGCCTGTTTGGAAATAGTGTCCGTCGTCATAATCGCCTCTGCCGCAAGCTGCCCTGCCTGAATCGTATCTTTTTTACATTCCGCCAGTTTCTTAACACCTTCTGTAATCCGCTCTATTGGAAGCTGCATCCCAATAACGCCGGTGGACGCCACAAGCACAGAGTCTTGCGGGATTTGCAGACACTCGGCTGCCGCAGCGGCTGTCTTTTTACAGCATTCATATCCCAAAGACCCGGTACAGGCATTCGCAATGCCCGCGTTGACGACAACTGCCTGTACCAAAGGCGAATGGGCGACAACTTCCTTGTCCCACAGCACCGGAGCCGCTTTTACCATATTGCTGGTAAAAACACCCGCTGCCTTACACGGCGTCCGGCTATAAACAAGCGCCATATCCTTTCTGTCCTGATATTTAATGGAAGCTTCCACACCTGCCGCTTCAAATCCTTTCGCTGCGGTTATACCGCCTTCAATGATATTCATATTTTCCTCCGCATTCATCATAGCTTTCTTTCGTCCGCGTTACTGTTCCACAAACGCCGTAATGTTATCTTCATTCAATGTAAAATCATAATAATTTAAGTCTTCCCGTTTTGTCCAGCCAATCCTGCGCCAGAACGCATTGCCGATATCATTTTTGGTAAAAGCAATCAAAGAAACTTTGTTGATATTCTCTTTTTTTAACGCATTCATGCAAAACACCACCATCGCCTTGCCAATGCCCCGCATCCGGTAATCCTTAGCTACGCAGACATGGTACAGGCAGCCTCTTCTGCCATCATGCCCGCAAAGAATGGAGCCGACGACTTTTCCGTCCTCTATATCGACTACACTGGTCAATGGATTCCGTTTCAAAAAAGCTTCCACGCCTTCCCTGGAATCATCCACGCTGCGGATGCCGAAACCCTTAATCGACAGCCAGAGACTGCGCACCTCATCATAATCTTCTATCGTCATCGTCCGTATCATGCTACCCTGTCCGCTCCTTTTTTGTCCAACTTTTTCTATTCTACCACACTCTTTTAAGATAGTACACCCTCGTTTTGTGGGAAAGCACAGAAATCAATTTTCAGTCAGCTCTTTAACGTGCATTGACAGAACAGATAGAAATCCCGCGAAGGTCCTTGAAAAACGCCGGCACTTAGCAAAAAAGACGCATCGCGGCTTTTGAGCTTAGTACCGCTGCGTTTTTCACGGAGCGAAAGCGTGCCTTCGTGGGATTTCTATCTGTTCTGTCCATTCAATACCTACATGCTGACTGAAAATTGATTTCTGTGTATGGGAAGGCACGGTTTTTTACTTGCGTTCTTCACACGTTTGTTGTATATTGGTTTTGGCATTATTTCTTATTATAATAATACAGACATCAGACGCAGGTGCGTCTATCGTAAATGGAGGATATGATTATGAAAGAAAAAGTAGTTCTGGCTTACTCCGGGGGACTTGACACAACGGTTATTATTCCCTGGTTAAAAGAAAATTTTGATTATGAAGTTATCTGTGTATGCGGTAACTGTGGGCAAGGCGAGGAATTGGACGGTTTAGAAGAACGGGCGTTATCCAGCGGCGCTTCCAAACTGTATATCGAAGATTTGACAGACGAATTTTGTAACGACTTCATCGTTCCCTGCGTACAGGCGCATGCCGTTTACGAGAATAAATATCTGCTCGGCACTTCTATGGCAAGACCCGTCATCGCAAAGAAATTAGTAGAAATCGCGCGTAAGGAAGGCGCGACGGCAATCTGCCACGGCGCGACCGGCAAAGGAAACGACCAGATTCGTTTCGAGCTTACCGTGAAGGCACTGGCTCCCGATTTAAAAATCATCGCTGCATGGCGGAATGAGAAATGGACGCTAAATTCCCGTGAGGAAGAAATCGAATACTGTAAAAACCACGGCATCAACCTGCCGTTTTCTGCTGACAGCAGCTATAGCCGCGACCGTAACTTGTGGCATATCAGCCATGAAGGGCTGGAATTGGAAGACCCTGCCAACGAGCCAAACTATGAGCATCTCTTAGTACTTGGCACCACGCCGCAGAAAGCGCCCGATGAGGGCGAATACGTTACTATGACTTTTGAAAAAGGTATTCCGACTTCCGTAAACGGCAAACAAATGAAAGTATCTGAAATCATCGCCACACTGAACCAGTTAGGCGGCAAACACGGTATCGGCATCGTGGACATCGTGGAAAACCGTGTTGTCGGCATGAAATCCCGCGGCGTCTACGAAACCCCAGGCGGCACCATCCTCTATGAAGCGCATCAGCAGTTAGAAGAGCTGATTCTGGACCGCGACACCTATGCCCTGAAAGCGGATCTTGGCAGCAAATTTGCGCAGGTAGTCTATGAAGGGAAATGGTTTACCCCGCTGCGCGAGGCGCTCCAGGCGTTTATCGAGTCCACCCAGAAATATGTCACAGGTGAAGTAAAATTCAAACTTTATAAAGGAAATATCATAAAAGCGGGCACTACTTCCCCATATTCTCTCTATAATGAGAGCATCGCTTCCTTTACGACAGGCGATCTGTACGACCATCATGACGCGGAAGGTTTCATCAACCTCTTTGGTCTCGCATGTAAAGTACGCGCCATGAAAATGCAGGAAACCGAAAACCAGCAATAGAAAACGCGTAGCGAGGTTGTCATGAACGCCATTTCCTACATTATTTTATATCTAGTCATTATCAATTTCATCGGCTTTGCCATCATGGGCATTGACAAGCGGAAAGCCCGGAAAAGAGCATGGCGGATTCCAGAATCCACGCTTTTTATCATTGCCCTGATTGGCGGCAGTCTTGGTTCGCTGATTGGAATGCATCTCTTCCATCACAAGACAAGACATTGGTATTTTCTGTACGGAATACCGGCTATCCTATTCCTGCAGATTGCCGCCGTCCTGATTTTGGTTTATTCGCCGATTCAGTTTTCTATTATTTAAACAAAGAGTAGGGGAAATCAGCTAATGCCGATTTCCCCTTTTCTCTGTAATCATTACTGCCTTCTATTGCACAATAAATGTCTTACTGCATTCCCCGGTATAATTTCCGACGCCGCGTATGATGACCGTCGCCTCGCCCTTGACGCCGTTTTGCAGATAACTTACCGTAAAGTCTCGTCCGGCTTTCAGGGAATTTTTGCCGACCTTCACCTTTGGCACGGGCTTTACGGGAACGCCCTTTAAGTTTTGGTTCGCTATCCTGCTTACCACTGCATCTGTCAGGTCTGCAGACTCGACCGCAAAGGTCAGGGTGAGCGGCTCCATTTCCCGCAGTTCGCCTTTTCCACTGACTGTAACGGCAGCCGTCCCCACATTTTTATTATCCTTATAGTCGATCTTGACTGCCGTACCGCTCTTTAAGTCGATCGTTTCTTCTCCCGCATAGAAGGTAATCTTCGGCTTTAACGCTTTTCCGGTATAAGTCTGGTTTTCCACCTCCGCCCGCAAGGTATTATAATCCCATGACACGATTTGGAATCCGACCGTATTGATGCTGCCGCTGTAATTCCCCATGCCTTTCACCGTAACTGTTGCAGCGCCGATCTTGGTATTATTTTTATATGACAGCTTGTAGTCCTTTCCCTGCTCCAAAGTTGTCCCCTTATCCTTTAAGACCACATCGGGTTTTAAGGCATAGCCTGTATATTTCATATCCGCCATCTTCTCTATGCTAAAGCCCTGCCCCAGCACGTTTTTATCCGCAATCGGACATTTGTTGACTTTAAAAGTAATGTTTTTGCTGCCCGCATAGCTGCCAATGCCTTTCACCGTCACTGTCGCTTTTCCGGCATTGACATTGTTCTTGTATGTGATCTCATAATCCGTGTCCTGCACAAGCGTGATTTCTTTAGTCTTATCACTCTTATCCACGATATGGATAGCGGGTTTTTGTTCTTTTCCCGTAAATGTCTGCGCAGGAATTGCCTCAATCTTTATGGTGGAGGCCGTAATCAGCTTCGCTTTCTCTACAATGCGGAATTGCGCTGTCACCGTACCGGTATAACCGGACTTCTCTTTTCCCGTGATCGTGACGGTTCCGGTTCCCATCTCTGTGTTATTGGCATA
This sequence comes from Muribaculaceae bacterium, assembly GCA_023663465.1. Lineage (GTDB taxonomy): Bacteria > Bacillota > Clostridia > Lachnospirales > Lachnospiraceae > UBA3282. The sequence goes on from JAMPHJ010000035.1 coordinate 19,009, forward strand.
AGTGACGGTATAACCGCCGGCGGGTATCTTCTTCTCCTTGCCGTCCGTTATCGCATATACCGATACGGCGGGCTTTAACGCTTTGCCTGTATATGCCATATCATTTACCCGGACATCTATCTTCCCCTCCGTCTGCGCCTCTGCCAAATTCAAAGGGTTGATCGTGAAAGGAATCTTTACCGTCCCTCCATAATTGCCTTTTCCTTTCACTGTGATCTGCGCCGTCCCTACAGCCTTATTCTTACTATAGGAAATTGTATAATCTTTATTTAATACAAGCGTCTCTCTGCCCGCCTCCTGATCCGTCACCGTGACGGCTGGTTTGATGGCGCTTCCGGTATAGGTCTGCTCCGCAACTTGGAATATCATCGCTTCTGTAAGCGGTTTTGCCACGATCTTATAGGAAAGTTTCTTCGTGCCCGTATAGTTTCCGTTTCCGATCACGGTCACGGAAGCCGTTCCCTTCTGCACTGTATTCTCATAGACGAGCCGGTAATCCGAGCCCGGCATGAGCTGTTGCCCTTCCTTCGTCTTAATGGTGATGATCGGTTTGGCCGCCGCGCCGTTATAAGTAACATTCGGGATCTTCTCAAATTCCATGCTTGAAATCGCTGTTCCTTTGATCTGGAAAGTCACGGTCTTCTGTCCATTGTACTTTCCTTTTCCCGTAATGGTGACGCCCGCCGTCCCGGCATTGCGGTTATTGCTGTAAGTGACAGTATAATCCGTCCCTTTTACGAGCGCCTTCTTCTGATAGGTGACCGTCAGTTCTGGCGTAAAGTTCTCTCCCGTATAGTTCACGGCCGGGATTGCTTTCACGGAAACCTTGCTGATCGGATAATAAATCATAAAGTTCCTACTGATGCTTCCGCTGTATTTTCCTTTTCCCGTAATGGTCACCGCTGCTTTCCCCTGTTCCTTATTGTTCTGATAAGCCACGGTATAATCCTTATTATTTTTAAGAATCACGCTGCCCCACTTCACGGTCAGCTTCGGCTTGATGGCGCTGCCTGTGTAATACTGTATCGGAATCGCCAAAACACTGCACTCTGACATCGGGATTTGCGCTCTTTCCTCATCTGCAAAACAGGCATACAGCGTCACACTCTTTTTGATTGGCATTTCTTCTGTATAAAGTGTGCCGGAAGCAGGTGTTTTGGCATCATACCAGCCGATAAAATACTTTCCATCCTTAACGGGATTCTCCGGGAAAGACACTATTGTACCGTAATTTGCATAGACAGTGGACGTCCCCGCATCCGTCACAAAGTTTACCTCATAAGACGGAATATACACTTTCACGAAATCCCTGACCGTTTCGACTTTTTCCGAATCGGACGTTACCACTACCTCTAAAGCAAGCTCTTCCTTCTCCTTGAAAATAGACGATGGAAGCTCAATCTCCACAACAGCCGTCTTTCCCTTTTCAATGGGTTCAAAGCTGCTGCCTGCATATTCTTCTCCTGTCTCTGAATCCTGCAAGCTCACGGTTCCGCCGCATGCTGTCACCCCGGTATTCTGTATTCCTGCCTGTATGGTTCTTGTGTCCCCTATGGAAATTGCGTTCGCCTCAACCTGTAGCGCTGCGCCGCCGAGAGTCAGCTTTATGCTGTTATTCTCTTTGTTTGTCTCTTCCGCCCCGGACAGCGTTATCGTATATTCTGCTTCCTGTGTAATATGGTCGAGCGAAAAAACTGCCGACGTATTATCCGTTTCACCCGCTTCCAATACAAGATCCATCGGTACACTTTCCAACACACTTCCATCCGTTGCGCAGAGAGAAAGGCTCAGGTTTTCCGCTTTTGTCGTTCCGTTATTATAAAGCTGTACCGCAATTTCCAGCTCGTTCTCACCTGTTTCTTCATTATATAAAACCATACTGCCCGCACTCTGCATGACAAGATCGCAATAGCTGTGCGCAATCGTGCCCGTACATAGACTGTTATTGACTTCCTCTAACTTATCATTGACCTTCATTTTATTATAAACAAGAATCGTCTCTCCGCCTCTGATAAAGCCATCCGCATACTGGATATAGTCCTCCTGCTCTGTAACTTGCAGGGAAGGAAGAAACGTTCCGTTCTCATAGCCGATTCGGTACAAATTTGATTTTCCGCCTGCATTTACCGGGAAAAACACTTCCGGAGCGGTTCCGTCTGACAGCAGCGTGTATGACCATGACGGTATCCTGCTCTCCCCGAATAGATTAACCGTACTGCCGTTTGCGTCAATATAACAGATATCTCCCGCTTCATACCAGGTCAGCGTTTCGTCCGCATACACCGGCGCAAATTCTACCTTTTCCGCCGCGCCGTTTTTCAGAACCTTTATCTGATTTTGCCCCTGTTCAATAAACGCAGCTTTACTATCCTTCACATTATAACTCTCATCCATCGTTCCTGCCGCAAAGGCATAACCTGCTTTTCCATTCATCTTACCTGCATCTGCTGAAAAGATACAGTTTTCTTCCTCTTGCAGGAAGACAGCTGTCCAGGACCGGTCCGCCTGTCTTGCAGCATTGTATGTATTGGTCTGAATTGTGTTTCCAGAAACAGTATTCTCAGAGACGGACTTTTCCGGCAAAGCATTATTATTATCCGATATGCTTTCCTCCGATGTTTCAGTTTTCTCTCCGCTTTCTTCCTCAGGATTTAGCGCCGGCGTATCATTATCCCCGCCGTCCTCAGGAATTGTATTCTCAGAAACGCTCCCCGCTTTCTTTGCCGCCGGAACATCCTGCAGCAACGCATCCTCTTTTGGCGCGGTAAATTCTTGGGAAGAATCCTCTGTTTCCTCTTCTTCGGAAACCATTTCTTCTGTTTCCGTTTCCTCTGAAGGCGATTCCTCCGTACTCTCAGAAGCCGCCTCTTCCGTATTCTCTGAAACCGATTCTTCCGTTTCTTCTGAAATCGATTCTTCCATTGCCTCTGAAGGCAGCTCTTCTTCCTCAGAAACGCTCATTGTCTGAACGTCCTCTGTTGTCAATGCATTCTGCCCAGTAAATTCTGCACGGTAAATCCGGTTAGCCCCGGCAAGCCCCAGCACATTGTCCTGCGCATTCTCATACCAATAGACAGATACGCCGTTATCATCTGCGGCAATCTGAGGCTTTTGCTGGAACAGTCCGTTTTCGCTTTCAATCCTGCCTAAATCCGTAAATGACCTCTGCGCTTCGTCATAAACCGCCGCATGGAGCGCCATCCGCTTTGCCGTTTCCTCCAAAGAAAGATCGTCTGAAAGATTTTCCGTTGCATCCTGCCAGACTGCGTAAATCTTTTCCCCATCCGTATAAAAATCGGGACTGTAATCCGCCGTGCCATCATCCAGCACTGCTTGCGGCTCTCCCCATTCTTCTTTTATCTCGTCCCAGAGAGAATAAACCAGTATGCTCCTGTCCGCCGCATTTCGTGCCGTGCCTGCGTCTGTCAGATAAAAAAGCATCACGGTGTCACCCATACGGATTACCTGCGGAACAGTGTCGAAACATAACGAACTTTGTAAGACTGTTTCCTCCATACTGCCATTTATGTAAAGTCCGCTATCCGGTTCCCATTCCGGCATCGTGCCGTCCGCTGTCAGATAACTACGGCTGTTCATATTGTATGAAGCATAATCATCCAGGGAAACGTTCTCCCAGCCCCCATTCTCTGCGGATGACTTGACGGACACTCCTTCACCGATAATATAATATGTCCCATTTATCAGACTGCACTTAAAAGATTTTCCCAGCGCTTTGGCTTCCAGACCAAGTTCCCCGCCCAAATAAAGCTTATCCAGTTTTCTGTTATCCGCTGGAAGAATCACATAATGCAGACCAAATGCCGCATCCCCATAAATGCCTGCAGATCCCAGATTGGCAATTCCCACACCGCCATAAACGCCAACCCCAAATTCGCCGCCAACGCCGAGCGATCCTCCGAAGCCTTCCTCAACTGACCACATAATGCTTCCATCTGCATTGATTTTCCCTTCAATGGACAGTTCCACGACGACAGGGACGGGTCCCACGCTCAACTGTTGCTCATGGGCATATGCAAGCGAAAATTCAACAAAAAGTTTTCCCTGTATGTAATCTGGATTTTTTATATTGCTTTCCGCATACCCTATGATTGTGAAATCAGGCATGATTGCGGATGACTGGGAAGACGCCTGGTAGTTGCGTCCCATAAAGCTGGAAGCGTTGCCCGTTGTCAGGTTTTTCAGGCTGGGAAAGAGTTCAGGCAATTCCAGCCCCTTTTTCTTCATTAACCAGTCCACATTAAAGCCAAGCTGAACCGTTCCGTCAGATTTATAATAACAGTCCACCGGAAGATTGCCCAATTCTCCGACCTCTAATTTTTTCCCTCCGATAATCGGAACACTGTCCGGAAACGTTATCTGTACAGCGTCCCCTCCGAGATGAAAGTAATTTACGGGCGGGGCCTCATTCACTACATGCAGACTCAATTCCTTTATTATTTCCGCCCTATTCCGATTCTGGACTCCTATGGTAACCGGCTCACCGGGCGTAAAAAAATCCAGAGATAAATTTGAAAATTTTCCTTCGGAACCAATCCTCTGTTTGCCGCCGGAATATAAAGTATAATAATCGTATTTTTCCTGAAATGTGCATATAATTTCAAATTTTGAATTTACGCTATTTTTATAATAGGTATTGAGCTGGGCTTCCTGTGTGAGCAGATCTATCGTTTCCTTGCCCCTGACCAGATAAATGCTTTCTGCAAGATCGACCAGCTTGTCCGAACCGCTCCCTCCGCTCTCTGATGTCCCGCCTTCCGATGTGCCGCCTGTCCCATTCACTTTAGGCAATGCATAAGTAGTCATCCCTGTCAGTCGCTTAATAAACGATGGAATTGTCTTAGTGGCATAGCCCTCTTTGCTGATGACAAGCTCTTTTCCCAACTGATAATTGTCAAGCGAAGCAACCCCGGTGTCAGAAGTTGTAAATTTCTTTTGGTTATAATCCAGTGTTGCATCTTTGATTGGCTTTCCGTCAGCGTCCACCACCTTAATTAATGCGTCGGAAGTCTCGTCAATAAAGATTGCCGGAGAACCCGGAGTGTCAGGGTTATCGGGATCGTCGGGAGTCGATGCGCCGCCGGAGGTGGATATGCTGCCGGGAGGCATGATTTGGATAGGAACAAGACTCTTTTCTAATGATGTTCCTGTTCCTCCTGTTCCGTTTCCCAATTGACCATCATCACACCTTCCCCACGTCCACAGACTGCCGTCTGTCTTGATTGCTGCGCTATGGACGCTTCCAAGGGAAACACTTTTTACATTATCCAAAATTTTAACAGGCACATGGCTGTCTGTTTCTGTTCCGTCTCCCAACTGACCAAAAGCATTAGTGCCCCACATCCACAGACTGCCGTCCGTTTTTACTGCTGCGCTATACCCTGAACTAAGGGAAACATTTTTTACATTATCCAGAATTTTAACAGGCACAAGGCTGTCTGTCGTTGTTCCGTCTCCCAACTGACCAGCGTTATTATATCCCCACATCCACAGACTGCCGTCTGTCTTGATTGCTGCGTTATACCGTGATCCATGGGAAACACTTTTTACATCATCTAAAATTTTGACAGGCACAAGACTGTTTGTCGTTGTTCCGTTTCCTAACTGACCATCAGAATTACGTCCCCACATCCACAGACTGCCGTCTGTCTTGATTGCTGCGCCCATGTCCGTTACGGAAAAACTTTTTACATCATCCATAATTTTAACAGGTACAAGGCTGTCTGTCGTTGTTCCGTTTCCTAACTGAGCAATATTATTCTTTCCCCACATCCACAAGCTGCCGTCTGTCTTGATTGCCGCGCTAGTTTGACCAGTCACGGAAAAACTTTTTACATCATCCATAATTTTAACAGGCATAAGGCTTTCTGCCTTTGTTCCGTTTCCTAAGTTACCATCGTCATTTTCTCCCCACATCCATAAACTGCCATCTGTCTTAATTGCTACACCATTGTTATTTACAATTAAAGCACTTTTTACATCATCTAGAATCTTAACAGGCACAAGGCTTTCTGTCTTTGTTCCGTTTCCTAACTCACCATATTTATTATATCCCCATGTCCACAGACTGCCGTCTGTCTTGATTACCGCGCTATCGTTAGTGGCCCTATCCATGGAAAGACTTTTTACATCATCCATAATTTTAACAGGCACAAGACTGTCTGTCTTTGTTCCGTTTCCTAACTGACCACTGCCATTATATCCCCACATCCACAAACTGCCGTCTGCCTTGATTACGGCGCTGTTATTGATTCCGAAAGATGATAATACGTTACATTCATCCTCCTCTGCCGCCTGCGCCGTAATCGTCAGCCCATCCGCATGACTCCCGATCACCCCAAAAAGCAAGGCTGCCGCCAGCAGCCTTGCGATTCCCCTTGTCATCACCTTTTTCATTTTTTCTGTTCTCAATCTATGCATTTTCACTCCCTCATCTTCTTTCCAATTCAGTGTGCTAACTTAAAATAAGTCCCATGATTTCCGTAACGACATAGCTCTCGTTTCTCGCGGCATCGACCTCTTGGTAATCAAACTCAAACACCTTCGGATATCCCGCCTCTTTTCCGGGAATCGGCGTTACCTCTGGATGTGTCTGTAGATATTGATCCAAATGCTTCCTGATAGAGCTGCCTTCTTCCGCTTTGCCGATTCCCCACTTCTGATAGGTAAAACCGCCTAAGCATCCCATAATCCGCATGAGCGTTTTCTGCACTTCCGGCAAGATCTGTTTCAGCATCTGCGTAATCATGACGTAATTATAAAGAAAGCCGTCCTTACTTGTCTCTACTTCCACCCCTTTAATAATCGGCAACTGTTCGACCGTATAGTTAAAAAATGCCGTTAAATCGTCTTCCATTTGATTTTTATTAAGGGCGGGAAACAATCTGCGCATTTCCTTAATCTTTGATTCTGTCGAGTCACTTCCCTGATAAATGTCCTTAATAATCTGCGCCGCTAAGCAATCCATAAAATCATTCCTCCTTTGTTGTTTTCGATTTTTCTGCATGGTTATTCCGCAAAAAAGTATACTTTATGAAAATTGCGCTGCGTAATGGTGTCCTCCACGCTTTGGGTACTCTTATCAGAAAAATGCACCTCGACTAAGTAGGTTGTCTTATCAA
>JAMPHJ010000036.1 GCA_023663465.1 Muribaculaceae bacterium
ACCGTAGCGAGAGCGTGCCTGCGTTGGATTGTATATTCTGTACAACGGACGGCTGTAAAATTTTAGTTTCGCAATTATTTAAATGGGACTGTAGTCGAAGGGAATGATACATATGGATAATATTATTTTAATCGGATTTATGGGCTGCGGAAAATCCACGGTGGGCATCAAGTTATCCTATAGGCTGCGCCGCCCTGTAGAAGATACGGACAAGCTGATTGAAAAAGAAGAAGGCAGGACGATTTCTGAGATTTTCAGGACAGAGGGCGAGGCATATTTTCGGGATTTGGAAACGGCATGTCTAAGGAAACTGTTAAAGACGGCGAATCATCTCATTATTTCTGCGGGAGGCGGTCTGCCCCTGCGGGAAGAAAACCGGGATTTGTTAAAGCGGCTTGGTATCGTGGTGTATCTGCGGGCAGGCGCGGAAACGATTTATGAGCGGCTGAAACACGATACCACAAGACCGCTTCTGCAGGGGGATAACCCCCGTGGGAAAATAGAAGACATGATGAAAAAACGTTCAAAATATTATGAAAAAGCATCTAATTATATCGTCGATGTGGATGGGAAAGATTTTGATGCAATTCTGGATGAGATTGCCCGTGCGGCGGGTTAGAAAAAAAGGAGGCAGGGATGAAATTATTGGTTATTAACGGACCGAACCTGAATTTTCTGGGGATTCGGGAAAAAAGCGTATACGGCGTACAGGATTATGATTATTTACTGCATATGATTGCCGAGAAAGGGCTGCAGGAAGATTGCGTTATCGAAGTGTTTCAGAGTAACCATGAGGGCGCGATTATCGACAGGATTCAGGATGCCTATTTTGACGGTACGGAAGGGATTGTGATTAATCCGGGCGCATACACCCATTACAGCTATGCAATCCGGGACGCGCTGGCGAGTATTACGGTTCCCAAGGTGGAAATCCATATTTCCAATATCATGGAGCGGGAGGAATTTCGCAAGGTATCCGTCACAGCTCCCGCCTGTGATAAACAGATTTACGGAAAGGGTTTAGACGGCTATTTGATGGCGATTGATTTCATTCTTGGTAAAAAGTTTTAGACTTTTTTGGGAAAGAGGTTGAAAAAAGAGAACTTATAGTATAAACTAAATAGGAATTATAATGTGAAGAATATATGGATGAGTTTAGGAGGATTATTGTATGATATCGGCAGGCGATTTCAGGAATGGTATTACGATAGAATACGAAGGGAATGTCTATCAGATTATTGAGTTTCAACATGTAAAACCCGGTAAAGGAGCAGCATTTGTAAGGACGAAACTGAAAAATGTTATCAACGGCGGTGTTGTTGAGAAAACCTTCAGACCTACTGAGAAATGCCCACAGGCACGGATTGATAGGAAAGATATGCAGTATTTATACGCAGACGGCGATTTATATAACTTTATGGATACGGAAACCTATGACCAGGTTGCGTTAAATAGCGATACGGTAGGCGATGCGTTGAAATTTGTCAAAGAGAACGAAATGGTAAAAGTTTGTTCCTATAACGGCAATGTATTTACGATTGAGCCGCCATTATTCGTAGAGCTGGAAATTACGGATACGGAGCCAGGCTTTAAGGGCGATACCGCGACAGGTGCGACCAAGCCGGCGATTGTGGAGACTGGAGCCAAAGTTATGGTACCGCTTTTTGTAAATCAGGGTGAAGTGATTAAGATTGATACGAGAACAGGGGAATACCTGTCCAGAGTATAATCGATACTGTATATAAGCGTATCAGGAAGCCTATAAGACAATGGGATTTTTATCATCCATTGTCTTTTTGTTTAGTAGGAAATTGCGCAAGCGATTTTCTTGTTAACATTGTCCGGAGAGAAGAGAAAGAGAGGACAATATGAAATTAGAGCAATTTGGGCAAAAGATATGTGACGCATTAAAAGAAACTATGGGAGCGGAGTATGAAACGATATTCCGGGAAGTCATCAAAAATAACGGAGTCTGTCTTCATAGCATTGTGATTGCCGGAAAAGGGAGCAATATCTCACCGGCTATCTATATCGACGAGCTTTATGAAGAGTACGAGGCGGGCAGGGCGTTTGGCGATATTATCTATGATATCCTGCGCATTTACCAGCGTCATGCCAAGGGAATCAACGCCCATATGGATATGGAATTTTTTACCCAGTTTGAACGTGTGAAAGACAGAATCCTGTATAAATTGATTCATCGGGATAGTAATCAGAAGTTATTGGAAGATGTTCCACACCTTGACTGGAACGATTTGGCACTTGTTTTTTATTATGCTTTTGAGGGCGGGCGGCTGAGTAATGCGTCCATCCTGATTAGAAATAATCACCTGACTATGTGGAAGCAGGATGTCAACGTCGTTTATGAAAACGCCAGAAGCAATATGTTAAGGCTGCGCCCCGAAGAACTACTGCCGATTCAGCAGATTATCCGGGAAGTGATGGCGCAGGAAGGCGAAAAAGGTGCAGGGCAGGAAATAAAGCTTTCTACAGGGTGCGAAGCGGCAATGAAAGGGGATTCTTTGATGTATGTGCTTAGTAACAGGCAGCGGATGTTCGGTGCGGCGACGCTTCTTTATGCCCGGTCTGTTAAGGAGCTGGCGGATAAGCTGAATAAAAACCTGATTATTCTGCCAAGCTCTATTCACGAAGTTTTACTTGTACCGGACGACGGTGTGACGGAAAAAGAATTTTTTAAAGAGATGGTAAAAGACGTAAACGATACGCAAGTGGAACCGGAGGAGCGACTGTCTTACAATGTCTACCATTATGACAGAGTTTCTGGAAAAATATCCATTTTATAAGAAAAAAGGAGGGCGTATCCACAAATGGACAAAGAAATCTTACTAATTGAGGACGACGACAGTCTGAATCGCGCAATCAGTTTAAAGCTATCGCAAGAGGGATACCGGGTTTACTGCGCCGAATCTGTCGGGGAGGCGGAGCTTTTATGGAAAAAGCATCCGACGCCCATGATTATCTGCGATGTGGATTTGCCGGATGGAAACGGCGTGGACTTTTGTGTGCGGATTAGAAAAGAGAGCGATGTGGTATTTTTATTTGTCACCGCGATGGATACGGAAACAGATGTGGCGAAAGGATATGCGGCGGGAGCGGACGACTATATTACAAAGCCTTTTTATCTGACGGCGCTGATGGCCAAAGTAAATGCCATGATGAAGCGGTATGCGGGGGAAGCGGGACCGGAGCGGTTACTTTCCGGCTCCCTGCTTTTCGATAAAGCGCAGAATCGTGTCAAAAAGGATGACAATTATATTAGCCTGACGGCGAAAGAGCAGAGCCTGTTATCTTTTTTCCTATTAAATCCCATGCGGATATTGTCTAAAAATCAACTGTTAGAGGCAATCTGGGAAATTGACGGCGAGTTTGTGGATGATAATACCCTTGCGGTGAATATCCGGCGGCTGCGTGAAAAAATTGAGGAGGATCCGTCTCATCCCATCTATCTGAAAAACGTGCGTGGTTTAGGATATATCTGGGAGCAGACCGTCAGCAAAATGTAAAAAAATCGGGAAAGGATAAGAATCGATGAATCATATTATGAAAAAGGAAATTTTTAGTTTTTCTCTTTTTTTTCTGGCGATTACCGCCTTGCTTGGCGCGGCGGGTATGTTTATCATACGCGGCGCCTATCTCAATGAAATCCATACGGTTCAGAATATTGTGGGAAAAGTTGTCGTTGAATATGCGGATACGGAAAGTGCCTTTTTGGAAGCATTGGGCGATTATGACAGACAGAACGTAGATCTTGGCGCCAAAATCCTTGCCCGCTACGGATACCATGAGTGGCAGGATATGGAAAAACAAGCGGGCTACCGGCATGTCATACAATGGCTTTTTGGCGTGCTTTCCCTGTTTCTTATCGTTTCCATTCTAAGTATCTGCGTACTCTTTTACCGCGATACCCGTAGGAAGAAAATGCAGGAAGAGCAGATTCTGCTGCTGTTAGAAGACTGTCTATCCGGCAACTATCAGCTTATCGAGGATAGTAAGGCGCTAAAGAGACTGGATAATCCGCTTTTTGCAGACGCTCTGGGTAAGCTTGGGAAGGCGCTTAAATGGAAAACAAAACAGCTTTGGGAAGAGCATGATAATACCAAAAGTCTCGTCACCGATATATCCCATCAGTTGAAAACGCCCATCAGCGCGTTGAAGGTCTGCCTTCCACTTTATGAGGAAACAGAGAATCCGAAAGAAAAAGAAGAATTTTATGCAAGGTGCAGACTGCAGATAGATAAACTGGAAATGCTGGCTGCAGCATTGGTTAATATTTCCCGTCTGGAAACCCATATCATCCGGTTACAGCCAGTCGAAACAACTTTGTCACATATACTGACCGAATCGGTCAATTCTGTTTATCATAAAGCGGTAAAAAAAGGAATCTCTATCGAAAATGTTTCCGAAGAAATGGATGAGCTGAATCAAATACGGCTTCTTCTGGATGAAAAATGGACGATAGAGGCGTTGGCGAATGTTTTGGACAACGCCGTCAAATACAGCCCGGAAGGAAGCCGTGTCCAGATTCGGATTAGTAAGCTGGTTACTTATCTCAGGGTGGAAATAGAAGATGAAGGCATCGGGATTCCAAGAGAGGAACAGGGACAGATATTCCGGCGGTTCTACCGGGGAAGCCACAAGCTGGTGCAAAAAAGCGAAGGGACAGGCGTGGGACTCTATCTGTCCCGGAAAATCTTAGAGGAAGAGGGCGGTTTTATTTTCACCCGTCCAGGAAAAGAGCAAGGCAGCGTCTTTATCGTGCAGCTTCCCATTTCATTTTACAAAAAGGACGTTTTGTAAGCTATTTGTAAGATAAGACTCTTATAATATAGTTCCGAAGAGAGGTAATTGTGAAACGAAAGTTTAGAAGAGTGTAGTTGTACAGAAGATACAACTCCATAAGCAGGTACTGTGAAAACGCCGGTACTTAGATGCCGTATTTTGGCATCTTATGTACCGCTGCGTTTGAACCGTAGCGAGAGCGTGCCTGCGTTGGATTGTATCTTCTGTACAACGGACGACTGTAAGGAGGAATGTATTATGAGTATCATATTGGAAACAAAGGCATTGTGCAAATATTACCGTTCGGACGAGAACCTTGTGAAAGCGGTGGATGGGATTGATTTGACGATAAAGCAGGGGGAATTTGTGACGATTGTAGGGAAATCCGGGAGCGGCAAATCGACGCTGCTGCATCTTCTGGGCGGACTGGATAACCCCGCTTCCGGCGAAGTTTTTCTAAACGGCAGGAATATTGCCGGCTATTCCGAGGAACAGCTTGCCGAAACGCGCAGAAGGGAAATCGGCTTTATTTTTCAGGCGTTTAATCTGGTTCCTTCTTTAAATGTATGGGAAAATACCGTGCTTGCGCTGGGGCTTGATGGCAGAAAGGTGGATGAAGCATATATTAAGGAAATTCTTACCACACTTGGCATGGAAGAAAAAGTAAAAAACCTTCCCAATACGCTGTCGGGCGGGCAGCAGCAGCGGACGGCGATTGCCAGGGCGATTGCGGCGAAACCGTCCATCATTCTTGCGGATGAGCCGACTGGAAATCTGGATTCTAAAACCGGGGACGAAGTCATGTCCCTTCTGAAACTTTCTGCAAAAAAATACGGGCAGACGCTGGTGGTCATTACCCATAATGAAGAGATTGCGCAGATGGCGGATAGGACGATTGTCCTGGAAGACGGCAAAATCCTGCGGACTGTGTAAGGGGGTGAGATGATGCAAACTATTAAGGCGCTTGCCAAAAGCAGAATCCGATATCATAAAAGCCGCACCCTTCTGACGGCGACAGCGATTATGCTGACTGCCACCTTACTGATGGGGCTTGGCACTTCCGCAGCAGGGCTCTTAGATGTGAACAAACAGCAGGCGAAGGCGGACGGAAACGTCCATGCCATTTTTTCAGGCTTAAACCAACGGCAGATAGAGATGCTGGGAAATCATATGGACGTGGAAGCGGTGGAAGTCAGTGAATTGTTTGCCACAGTGGAATATGGAAAAATGAATGGTTATCTGAATGTGGGGAAACCGATAAAAGAGGGGATTTACCATCGGCTCGGCAATGTGATAGAGGGACATGAGGCCACTTTGGCGGACGAAATCTGTGGACCGAAAGCTTTTTTTGAGCGGATGGATGTGGAGCCGGTTATCGGCAATAAAATCACGATTTCCTTCCGCCCCTACGGTAAAGGGGCTATCCAGACGAGGGAATTTACAATCTGCGGATTCGTATCCCAGAACGATATATCCAGGTTAGATATCAGTGATACCCACATTGTCTATAGCGCCAATGTTTCTGAGGCTTTGGCAAAAGAGTATTTGGCAGAAGAAGAGCGCGAATACAGGGCAAATATACGGGTTTACGGTGAAGAGGAACTGAAGTTTGATGAGATAATGGCAAAAATCGAGACCGTGGCAGAAAATATCGGCTATGACAAAAAGAATATCACGATTAACAGTCAGTATCTTTATACGATGACGGATCCAGGGACGGAAACCATACAGATTGTCGGAGCCATAGCGTTTCTGGTAGTGTTTTTCGCAGGTATGGTGATTTACAGCATCTACTATGTCAGTGTGATTACGGACGTCCAGGAAATCGGGAAGCTGAAAGCGCTGGGGGCATCCAGAAAGCAGATAAAAAAACTATTTCTGACAGAAGGAATGCGTATCACGGTTTTTGCAATGCCTCTTGGGTTATTTCTTGGCTATCTGCTTCCCGCACTGGCGCTGCCCATGATTATGCGCAGACTGAATGAGGAAATTGTCACGCTTGCCCGGATAGGACAGATTCATATGTTTTCCCTGCCGGTGCTTTTGCTGGCAGCGGCGGCGGTGTTATTTACCGTATATTTATCCCTTTTAAAGCCCATGCGGATGGCTGCTAAGATTTCCCCTGTGGAAGCGATGCGCTATCAGGAAAGCAGCCAAAAAGGAAAGCTGAGAAAGGGCAGCAGAAGCGTCAATGTTTTCCGGTTGAGCGTAGCCAATCTATGGCAGAATAAGAAGCGGACGATTGTCACTATGCTGACGATGGGACTTAGCAGCGTGCTGTTCATATGCCTTGCAGTGGTATTAGGCAGTATGCGGGCAGAGGATATGGCCAGAAGGAATATTAGAAGAGACGATTTCAGATTGAGTATGGATTTTTCCCAGAATGATAAGGAGTACCCGGAGAAGAATCTGAATTTTTTGCAGCAGCAGGACTTGTTCGGGGAAGCGCTTATGACAGCAATCGAAGAAATCGACGGCGTAACAGGTGTGAAGAGGGATAAACAAGTATTGGTCGGTTCCGAATATCCCAGTGAAGTTTTCAAGGATGGAAGCCGTGTTACCATGTTCTGTATGGATAGGGAACAGGCGGATGAATATCAAAAGGTCGCAGCGCGGGGAACGATAGATTACGATACGCTGGTAAAAGAGTGCGGCGTAATGGTGGCGACGGATATTTTTTTTGACGAGTATGGTTTCAGCATTGGCGATATGCTGCCGCTTACCATCTATGATGGCGACAGACAGATTCCTTTTAACGTCAAAATTATGGGAACGGTGGATATAGGAGTTACCGGATGGTTCGGGCTGCCCGAAGAATTATGGGACAGTCTCGATTTAGAGTATGATGCCACGACGGATTTATACATTGCTGCAGAGAAGGAAAGGTACGAGGAAGTGAAAAGTGCGTTACAGGAAATAACGGACGAGAGGGATGTTTTCGTACTCTATTCAATGGATGAGGAAATGCGGCTGGGCAAAATGCAGGTCAATCTGGTGAAATATCCGATGTATATGATTTTAATCATGATTGCAGTTATCAGCTTCATGAATTTAATCAATACCATGATTACGAGCATTATTACCAGAAAACGGGAACTTGGCGTTCTGCAGGCAATCGGATTATCCGACAGACAGCTCATAAAAATGCTTGCGGGGGAAGGAATGGTATTTACCATAGGAGCGCTTACATTTTCTTTGACGCTTGGCAATCTGCTGGGTTATCTGGCATATGAATGGGCAAAAGAAAATCATTTTATGAGTCTGCAGAGTTATCATTACCCATTTGTGGAAACCATCTTACTTTCCCTGGTGTTAATCTTAGGACAGTTGGGCGTCACATGGTTTCTGGCAGGACGCGTGCGTAAAGAAAGCCTGATTGATAGAATCAGGAGCGGGGAATAGAATATCGCAAGTAGAGCGAAAGGCATAATTATTTAAAAGTTTCTGGAATCCCTGCGCCCTAAAACGGCGTGGGGATAAAAATAAAATTTTTATAAACTTTTTAGAAAAAATGTTTTTCTTAGATTTCCCATATAATCTTATTCCATTGTTTTTCCAAGTGATTTTCTTAAAAATTTCCTTATTTTTCCAGTATTTTCGGAAATAAAACAGCATGCCCGGCGCAGAGTATGGAAAATTTTATTCAATTTTTCCGGTAATTTTTTCTTATGATTTTGATTACTAGACAATATTGTCTGCTTGTGTTATGATAATCAAGATGATGTAATAAATTTGTAACATATGCACCCGTAGTCTAACGGATAGAACGTAGGCCTCCGACGCCTTTGATGCAGGTTCGATTCCTGTCGGGTGCATTTACATCATCGCTTTTATATTTAAGAAAGGTTGAGGTTATGAGTCATACGTCAAATAACAATAAAGGAGATTCGCTTATGACAAAGTTGGAAGCTCTAGGGAACTGGTTTATCAAACATGCCAAGATTGTCATGCCCGTTGTATTGGCAGTCTGCGTTATAGTTACCGTTGTTATTTCCGTTAACGCAAATAAGAAAGAAGCAGAACGACAGGAAGATATTGAGGCAAACAGTACGTTAGAGGAAACAACAAGTGATACAGCCACTGTTCCTGAGGTGGCGCTGCAGGAAAATACGAACCCGGAAGTCGGTGAGTTAATCAACGCATACTATGCGGCGATGGCATCCGGGGATATTGATACCATAAAGACCCTGGTAAACCACATAGAAGATACGGAAGTTTTACGAATCAAAGAGACGAGTAAATATGTGGATTCTTATCCCGCGCTGGAAATTTATACCAAGACGGGTCCGAAGGAAAACACCTATCTTGTATATGTGTGCTCGGAATTAAAGTTCAGCGATTATGAAGAGCCGCTTCCCGGGATGAACGTATATTATGTCTGTACCGATGAAAACGGTAACTACTACATTCATTTCGATGATGAAAATGAAGATGAAGCTGAATTGAATTATATTCGGAAGGTCAGCTTACAGGACGATGTGGTAGATTTAAATAACAAAGTTGCAGCCGCCTATAAGGATATGGTGGCGGAAGATGCGGACTTAGCCCAGTTTATTCTCGATTTAAAAGAGGAAATTGAGAAAAATGTAGGCGGCGAGCTGGCACAGAACGACGAAGCCGATACGACGGCGGAAAATCCCGAAGGAACGGAATCGGATGAAGGAAATGGTCAAGAGGGCGAAACGCAGTCTGCCAGCGTCGTAACCAAGGTTAAAGCTATCGATGTAGTCAATATCCGTTCCTCAGACAGTGAAACTGCGGATAAACTCGGCAAAGCAGCCATCGGCGACGAATTTAAGCTGCTTGAGAAAATCGGCAACGGATGGAGCAAGGTAGAATACGAAGGCAAAGAGGCGTATATTAAGAGCGAGTATCTGGAAGATATCGAAACGACCACTTTAGCGGAAGCCGACACGCCGGAAGCGGGCGGTGAAGAAGGCGGCGGAGAGCCGGCAGCGGATACTGCAAGCAGTACAGAGCCTACGGGCACCGTTACCGTCTTAGAAACCGTCCGGATCAGAAGCTCCGCAAGCGAGAACAGTGAAAAGCTGGGAACCGCTTATACTGGCGAGAGATTAGACCTGCTTATGAAACAGGCAGACGGCTGGACCAAAATAAAATATAAAGGGCAGACTGCCTATGTCAAATCCGACTATGTGGAATAACTGGATTAAAAAAGACAAAATATGGAAATCATAAAGAGTATAGAGTAAAATCTATACTCTTTTTATATGTGCGGAATGCATAAAAAAATTTCTCCGCAATTTTCTTATAGAGTAGGAGGCGGCAATGAAACAGGACGATTTGACAATTTTAAGGGAAGTGCAGAAAAATACGCAGATGGCAATGACGGCGATAGATACGCTTTTGGATAAGACGACGGACGACGACTTCACATTGAAGCTATCCAGGCAGTCCATCGAATATGCCAGAATCCATAATTCTGCGGTGGAAAGACTGGTAGAGGAACAAAGCGGACCCTACCGGAACAATCAGATTACGGATATGATGCTGCGGGGCGGCGTCCATATGGGTACAATGCTGAATACGAGCACGAGCCATTTGGCGGAAATGATGATACAGAATAACAATAAAGGGTTGACCAATATGTATAAGACCATCAAACACAATGCGCTGGCACAGGATATGTCAGTGGAGCTGGCAAAAGAGCTGATGGATTTTGAAGCGCAGAGCATCGAACAACTGAAAGAGTATCTGTAATCTTTGGATGATGCCCTGCGGTAGAATATTCTGCAGTAGAATACTCTGAGGTAGAATACTCTAAATTGGCAGCATAACTAGCAGAGGCGGAAGGATAAATTTTTTTTGCAGGATTGTATACAAGAATACCGTTATATTTGTATCATTGTACAATATGTCTAAAAAACAGGCTGAATTTTGTACAATATAGCATATAAAATCAGGGTTGTGGATTTTTCTTTGACATACTATAATGTAACAAGGGCAAGAAGCAATGTGGGAAACAGGCTGACTTGCGAAAGATTTATGTATATTCAAACTAAAGGAGGACATGAAAAATGTCATATGTTGATGAAGTCTACGAATTGGTAGTAGCAAAGAATCCTGCACAGCCGGAGTTCCATCAGGCAGTCAAAGAGGTATTGGAATCTCTTCGTGTTGTCATCGAAGCGGATGAAGAAGCATATAGAAAAGATGCTTTGTTAGAGAGATTGACTGTTCCGGAAAGAATCGTCCAGTTCCGTGTTCCGTGGGTAGATGACAAAGGACAGGTTCAGGTAAACAACGGTTTCCGCGTACAGTTTAACAGTGCAATCGGACCCTACAAGGGCGGCCTGAGATTCCATCCTTCCGTAAACCTTGGTATTATTAAATTCCTTGGATTTGAGCAGATTTTCAAAAATTCCCTGACAGGACTCCCGATTGGCGGCGGCAAGGGCGGTTCCGATTTTGACCCTAAGGGCAAATCCGACAGGGAAGTTATGGCATTCTGCCAGAGTTTCATGACAGAGTTATGTAAACATATCGGCGCAGACACCGACGTACCGGCAGGCGATATCGGCGTAGGCGGACGTGAAATCGGTTATATGTTCGGACAGTATAAGAGAATCCGCAATCTTTACGAAGGCGTCCTGACAGGAAAAGGACTGACCTACGGCGGCTCCCTTGCAAGAACGGAAGCAACAGGATACGGATTGTTATATCTGACCGCAGAAATGCTGAAATGCAACGGCAAAGACATCGCGGGCAAGACCGTTGTCGTATCCGGCGCAGGAAACGTTGCAATCTATGCAATCCAGAAGGCGCAGCAGTTAGGCGCAAAACCTGTTACCTGCTCCGATTCCACAGGCTGGATTTATGATCCGGACGGCATCGATGTTGCGTTATTAAAAGAAGTAAAAGAAGTAAAACGTGCACGCCTGACAGAGTATGCAGCAGCAAGAGAGAACGCAGAGTATCATGAGAAGAAAGCTGGCGAACACGGCGTATGGACCGTGAAATGTGATGTGGCTCTTCCCTGCGCAACACAGAACGAGTTGGATTTGGAAGATGCAAAAGCATTAGTGGCAAACGGCTGCTTCGCAGTAGCGGAAGGTGCGAACATGCCTACGACTTTAGACGCTACCGAATACTTACAGAAAAACGGTGTACTTTTCTGCCCCGGCAAAGCTTCCAACGCAGGCGGCGTAGCGACATCTGCCCTGGAAATGAGCCAGAACTCCGAGAGACTTTCCTGGACATTCGAGGAAGTTGATTCTAAGTTACAGGGAATTATGGTAAATATCTTCCATAACCTCGACGAAGCTTCCAAGAAGTACGGCATGGAAGGAAATTATGTCGCAGGCGCGAATATCGCAGGGTTCTTGAAGGTTGCTGAGGCTATGAAGGCGCAGGGGGTTGTGTAAGAAGCGCTTTATAGAATAATATATGGATAAAAAGCAACAAATGTATAGAAATGTGCATTTGTTGTTTTTTTATGCCATTACAAATAAATGAACAATAAATGAACAATATTATTGATTATTTATTTTAATAATGATATAATTAGTTTCAAGAAAGAAGGGATGTTTAATGGTTTTAGATGAAAGAACGACTGTATTTGACTTACTTGCGTACCTATGTTCCTTATTTACCAAGGAAGAAGAGAGGTATTGTGCTATTCAGTGGGTTTCAGCAGAAGAAAAGCATGTTAGGAAAATTATCGATACATATAAGAACTTTCTCGCGGTTATTCTAAATGCATCAGCGAATGAATATAGATTTGAGGACGCTGGTATTTCATATATAAATAAGGAGTTGGAAAAAATTCAAGAAGAGAATAAGGTGAGTATTTTTTGGTTAATTATTGAAATGGAAAAAAGGATAAATATGTATTCTGGATTGCAGAATAGAGGGGTGATTTATTGTTTGGAACCTCTAAATAGGAATATAAAGGAAACTGGAATTGCAATTTATCCCCGTATAACGCCCTTATGGAATACTGATAAATCAGAGCGTAACAGGGAAAGACGCCTGAATACAAGTTTTGCGAATTATATGATGATACGTTTAGAGGATGTCTCACCGTTTGAAATTGTCATGCATTACTGGGATGATAAAGGGATTTTGCAAAAGTTAGAAAATGGATGGAAATTGCGGCTGGGGCTTGCACCGGTAATGGATGATGCAGAATTGCGAACAGAAGAACGTGAATTAGAAGTAGGATATACAGTTAGTGTGGACGGGATTGTTAATAGAACAACAGTAACAGAACGTGTGTTGAGAATTTTTGGTGCAATGTTTTTGGAAGAGTATGGAATTATTGTTTTTCCAGAAGCATTGGGAACAGAAGAGGCACTTTCTGGAATAAAATGTAGAATGCGCGAGCATCCAGAAATCTGTACTTTTGTTGTAGCACCGACGATTTGTAATGATGGAACAAATGTACTTGTTGTTTTGGGACCTGGCGGGATAGAATGTTTGCGTCAGAAGAAAACAGCGCCAGCTATTTTGATTACAAAAGATGGTAAAGCAGAAAGGGAAAATCTTCATTTTGATAATCAGGTACATTTATTAATTACGCATGAATTAGGATTGATGGCCTTTCCTATTTGTGCTGAATTATTAGATCCAGATTACTATCGATTGATTTTGAATACGGCTTTGGTCGATACCATTATTTGCGCATCTTTTTCTCCAGGGGTTTTGGCCTTTAGGGATACAATATTGAAAGGGACGGCAGCCAGACTTTTGCAAATGTACGTTAATACCTGTTCTGCTAAAAGCGTATCTCGTAGTGGACGGATAACACCGCCGGTTGGTTTTGTACAACTTCCTTGTTCTGATACAGAATTTCAGATTGTAGATATGGAGTGGGAGTGTATGGGGAAATGTCCTCAGGGAATATGCTACTTTGATGTTACCATTATCTATAACGATAAAAAATTTCAGATTGAAAGTTTTCACAGGAAATGCGCATGAGTAGCGAATGGTAAGAAAATTGATTTTGTTAAACTATTCATAGAAATCAGGGATGGGGGTATGAAGATGTATAAAGATAAGTATGCAATTAATTTTTTTAAAGCTGATCAGGATGAGATGCAGAGAAAGACACAAGAACTTTCGAGAAAAATGATTGAGTTGATTGTTGCGGCTGATTTTAGTGAACTTGGCAATTTGCAACAGGAATGTAAGCAAATGCGATATTCTGCACAGGGCTATTTAGAGGAGTCAGAAGTACTGGCGAAAGAAAAAAATACGCTGGTAAATATAGGATATGTAATCGCTTTATTGGATATAATCAAGATGTATTTGCAAAAACTGACGATTCAGAATGAGATGCAGCAAATTAAAACAAAGTATAAAAATACAATATTGTCAATTTTGGCAAGAAGTGGAACTATGTTGCACAAGGATCTCGCATCTGCGATAGGTGTTTCAGCAAGTGGTCTGACTGCGATTATAAAACAAATGAATGCTACATCTGTTCAAACGATTCATGTTCAGGAAGTTAGTAAATTTAAACTATATTCCATAACTCCGGCTGCCTATAAATATGCTATGTATAGTATGCCAGAATTGTTGCCTGAAATTGAAAGTAAAATTAATAGGGCAGAAATGTATATCAATTATGCGATGGAAGTAAAAAAGATAATTCAGAACAGGAAAATGGAATTAATGGAAAAAGAAAGCCGGTATAGAACAGAATATGTTTGGATTCGGGATACAGAAAAAAGAAAATATTCTGAAAAACAGAAAGATTTTAATAATGTTGTTGAATTTGGTAGAAAACTTGCGTAGAAGTTGAAAGAATAGGAGTGTATATTTATGAAGACAAGTACGGACAATTTAGAGGTACTGATAGAAATTTTAGGGGAAGACTGGAAAACCAAACTAGATAATTATTTAAAAAGTGAAGAAGTTGAATTGAATTCTAAAGGCAGGGAGTGCATAGAGGACTTTTTTGAAAGCTGCATAGAAGAAATAAAAGAAGGAAGAACTTCCAATTTGCAAAAGGTAGAGAAAAAAATTAATAATGATTTGTTGTATAAAAATTTGAGGAATTATTTTGATGGTTTATTGTGGGCATTTTATGCATTTGCACCTATACGGGCGGTGAGCGTTGTAGATTCTGAAAAGGCGCATGATATCATAGAACAGATATTTGAAAATGCAATTTTGCGATATAATTCGGATATATTGCAGAATTATGAGAAATATTGTTTCGATAATGGGAGTGCTTTTGCAGATTTTCTGAATGCACAGGATGGTTTATGTTCCTTTATAATTAGTAAGAATATGCACCGCAATACTATGGAAAATTTTATATATATGCAAACCCAGCTGCCTAAAGGCTTATGTAGACAGATGGCAGATATTATTGATAAGAATTTTAATAATTTAAGGATGAATTATATTATTGGAAAACTAAACTCATTAAAAGAATAGATTTATAAACATGAATGAAAAATGCATATGGGGAAATATCAATAAAAAGGGAAGGTTGTTCGCAGGAACAGCCTTTCTGATTCATATTGATAATGTAAAAGGGTTGTCAAAATATTCACAAAATCATAATTGCTATTATGAATTTAAAGCTGATTTGAAAGCTGATTTTAAATGAGAAAACGATACACATAGATGGGATATTATGATATACTATTGACAGAAATAGAACTACGAGAGTAGAAAGGGCAGGTTGCATGCACCAAGCGATATGAACTAAAAGAGAAAGGCTGGACAAGTATTTATGCCAACATTAAATTGGATTGGAAAAGATAAAGTGATAAATCATCATTTGGATGTACCATACCGAGTGTTGGAACGTAAATACAGTTTTGATGAAACCGGAGAGCACAAAGAGGACAATGGCAGTAAAAATATGATTATTCACGGAGATAATCTGGAAGCTTTGAAAGCCTTATTGCCACAGTATGAAGGCGGGGTAAAATGTATCTACATTGACCCGCCTTATAATACCGGGAATGAAAACTGGGTATATAATGATAATGTAAATGATTCCCGAATGGTAAAATGGCTTGGGGAAGTTGTTGGCAAAGAGGGGGAAGATTTAAGCCGCCATGATAAATGGCTATGCATGATGTATCCACGCTTGAAATTATTACAAAGACTATTGACAAAGGATGGCATTATTTTTATCAGTATAGATGATAATGAATTATATAATCTCAAAATGCTATGTGATGAGATATTCGGCGCAAACAATTTTGTGGCAACCTGTGTATGGCAGGGGTCAAAAAAAGGTGATGCGAAACTGATTTCAGTATCCCATGAATATATCATGATATATGTTGCGAATAAAGCTGAAATGACAGCTAGTAAAATTATGTGGCGTAAACCCAAACAGGGGTTAGATGAGATTTTTAGGCATTATGATTCTTTACGGGAAAAGTATGGTCATGACCATGTAACGATACAGAAAGAAATGAAGGCATGGTATAAATCGCTGCCGAAAGATTCTCCATGCCGCGCGCATAAACATTACTGTTATTCAGACGATAGAGGGCTTTATTTTGCCGATAATTTTGCGGGTCCAAACGATGGGATGGATAATCGTCCGCGTTATGACATTATCCATCCTGTAACCGGAAAACCTTGTAAGAAACCTGCTACCGGTTGGCGATGGGACGAAGAACATACAAAAGCGGCGCTTGCTGAAAATCCGCAAATATGTATATTTTATGGAAACAAAACAACATATCGAGCCAGTAAAAGAAGATGAGCCTTTTTATATGGGGATTTATAGGAATACTGCTTATTATTTTTATTATGAACCAGATGCAATAACAACACTTGGGCATAGTTTTTTACATACCATAAAATGCAAGGCAGATGGGTATGTAATCTATGCAGATATCTGTATTTTGAGTGAAAAAGAATTGAATAAGTGCCATATTATATTTAAAAAAATTCCGCGTGATATATCAAAATTATAGGGAGTTAGAGAATGGAACTGGAACCGAAAGATTACCAAAGAGCAGTGATGAATCATTTATCTTCATATATGGAGTGTCTTAACAAAAGTAATAATATTTTTACGGCATGGAAAGATTACTGGATGGAACAGGATATTCGTGTGGGCATTGATGTCCCGGAGTACAATAATGCCATTAGCGGCGTCCCGCATGTTTGTATGAAAGTGCCAACGGGAGGCGGTAAAACATTTATGGCATGTATGGCAATCAAACGTATTTTTGATGCCATGCCAGTGGACAAACCGCGTATAGTTGTATGGCTTGTTCCTTCTGATTCTATTTTGGAACAGACCATCAATAATTTATCTGATATCAATCATTCGTATAGACGGCGTCTGGATATGGATTTTGCAGGACATGTTGGCGTATATACAAAGGAACAGATGCTAAATGCACAGAACTTTTCACCGGACACGGTGAGAGATATGTTGACAATATGTATTCTTAGTTATAACTCGCTTCGTATAGATAGTAAAAAGAAAGATGTCCGCAAGGTTTATCAGGAAAATGGTAATCTGTTGCGGTTTGCAGAGTATTTCAAAGATAAATCTGTATTGCTGGCAGATACGCCCGATACGGCGCTGATTCAAATATTGCGCCAATTATCGCCTATTACGATTGTTGATGAAAGTCATAATGCAGAATCTAATTTAAGTATAGAGATGATAAATAATCTGAATCCTTCTTTTATTCTTGACCTTACGGCTACTCCGCGCAAGAACAGCAATATCATTTCTTATGTAGATGCACGGGAATTAAAGAGCGAGAACATGGTGAAACTGCCAGTAATTGTTTATAATCGTGACAGTAGGCAGAATGTGATTCAAGATGCTTTGCAGCTTCGGGCAAGTATAGAAAGACAAGCAATAGGGGCGGAACAGTCTGGGGGACAATACATACGTCCTATTGTTTTATTTCAGGCACAACCCAATATCAATAAGGAAAGTGAAACGTTTGACAAAATAAAATCTATGTTGATTGATATGGGAATAGCAGAGGAAGAAATAGCAATTAAGACATCCAAAATAGATGATCTGTCAAAAGTTGATTTAATGAGCCGTCAGTGCAAAATCCGCTATATTATTACGGTTAATGCGTTAAAAGAAGGTTGGGACTGTCCATTTGCATACATATTAGCGTCATTGGCGAATAAAACATCTAAGGTAGAGGTTGAACAGATTGTAGGACGTATCCTGCGTCAACCATATGCAAAGAAACATACAGCTCCATTATTAAATACTTCCTATGTGCTTACCTGTTCTAATAATTTTCATGTAACATTAGAAAGCATTGTGTCAGATTTAAATAAAGCAGGATTTAGCCGTAAAGATTTTCGGGTTGGAGAATTACAATCAGAACAACAACCAATAATTTCGTCAAAAGCAGATTATGAACAGATAGAGCTGCCTGTAGACATACAAGCTAATCATGATAATTTTGATGATATTATACCTCAGGAAATAAAGGCTGCATTAAAAGCAGACAATGAATTTGTATCTGATGAACTTAAAAGTATGATTCAACAAGCTGAACAGAAAGCGCAGGAATATAATGATGAACTGACGGCAAATGATGATGTTGGCTTTGTAGGAGGTGAATTTGGCGGTATGTTAAACCAAAATGCTGTACAGTCACAGTTTCGCGAGGAAGTAAAAGCATTGTGTATACCACAGTTTTTTGTTCAGGGAATACCGGATTTATTTGGCGAGGGATATGATTTGTTAGAACCCGAAACTCTTTCAGAAGGATTTTCCCTAGGAGGTCAGGATGCGCAAGTTAGTTTTGAACTGGCAACCGGGGAAATGTATAGTGTGGATATACAGGCAGAGGGTGAAGCGGTTCCTAAATATAAAAGAGCATCTAAAATTGAAAGTGAGTATATCCGAGAGTTTTTAGCCAAGCAACCGCCAGAAAAGAAAATAGCATATTGTACTGATATGATATCGACTAATATTAATCGTAATAATCGCTATGCTGCTTCGGAAATTGCAGATTATGTTCATCGTATTGTAGAAAATATGACAGATGATGAACTGGCGGCAATGGAAACCGCAATACCAGTGTATGCGAGAAAAATAAGGAAAAAGATTGAAATACTGGAAAAAGCATACCGTGAGCAACAATTTTATAAATGGTTAGACAGTGGTAAAATTGTTTGTCGTGATAATTATAAACTTGCCCCGATAATTACGCCTGTAGATACCATTGATTCGATTCCCTATTCTTTGTATGATGCGGAAAAGAATGATATGAACGATTTTGAGCGACAGGTGATTGATATTGTGGTCAGTCTGGATAATATCAAGTGGTGGCATAGAATTATTGAGTGGAAGGACTTTAGGCTAAATGGTTTTATGAATCACTATCCTGATTTTATGGTCATGACAAAATCGGGGAAACTTTTGCTTATAGAAGCCAAGGGAGCTTATTTAGATGGTGATGATAGCAAAACAAAACTGAAATTGGGGCGTAAATGGCAATCACAGGCAGGACGGCTTTATCGCTATTTTATGGTATTTGAAGATAAAGAATTAGGCGAAGACGGCGCCTATACATTGGATAGGTTTGTGGATGTGGTGAAAGATTTGTAAAATGTTGCGTAAAACGATAGTTTATTGACAGTGGCAGCAATGTAATAGTGATGCTGGTATAAATGATGGTTTGTTTTTAGGAGAAAGTAACGATATGGATATCCAACAAATTCAGAAAACATTTAATAATATTGCTTATTATGCGAATCAAATCAATGGGTATTCTATGTCTATTTGTTTTAGTGATATCAGAGAAATTAAAAAAACATTAACACAAATTTCTCAGGGTATCGTCGATGAAGAACCATATTTGAGTAGTCAGATTATGGAAATGCGTGATAGGTTATTTATAGGAAACGGTTTAATACAGCCTGTTATTGCTGGTAGAGTTGTAGAAATTTTGAAGATATTGATGCAGAAAGATGATGCTTCAAATCATATTACGTCGATGGAAATTTCGCATAAAGAGGGATTGGATGCGATTCAAAACTTGAATATCATTTTTTCATCTTTTCATAAAGTAGTTAGACAACTTGGAATTAGACATGATGGAAGAAGTTCATTTGAAATCAAGGATGAGTATGACGTGCAGGATTTATTGCATGCATTATTGCGGCTTTATTTTGATGATGTCAGACCCGAAGAATGGACACCATCTTATGCGGGAAAAACTGCTAGAATGGATTTTTTGTTAAAAAGTGAAAAGATTGTAATCGAAGTTAAGAAGACGCGGGAAGGATTAGATGATAAGGAATTAGGGGAGCAATTGATTCTTGATATTGATAAATATAAAACTCATCCAGACTGTGAAAAGCTAATTTGTTTTGTATATGACCCAGAAGAAAGGATTCATAATCCAGTTGGCATAATGAATGATTTAAATAAACAGCATGACGGTTTTGCTATGGTAATTATAAAGCCGGATGTATAGAGATATCAGTAAAAGTAATATATAAGTTTGACAATGACAGAATTAAAAACTTTAGTATGATATTAAATAATAGATTGATTAATAAAGCGTAAGGAGATGATAACAATACGGATTGCATATGAAAAAGAAGCAGCAAAGCACATTCAGGAACAGGATAAACCTGCACGACAAAGATTGAAAGCTGCAATAGAAAAATTACCTGATGGAGATGTTAAAAGACTGCAAGGATATAAAAATGATTATAGATTGCGTGTGGGTAATTTGAGGGATATATATTCTGTGGATGATGATATAATCATAGTAAAGGATGTATTACCAAGAGGACAGGCATATAAGAGATTGTAGGAGGTGTTGGAAATGAGTAAGGAAATGTTAAAGGGTATGATTGAGTTAGTGCCAGATGAAGATATAGAAACAATTTATAATGTTATTGTTAAATTCATTCCAGAAGATGTCCCTTTACTGGATGAGATAGAAGCTATAGAGAGGGCTAATAGAAGCATAGCAGAAAATGGAACGATCCCTCATGAGGCAATAAACTGGGATTAATATCATTGCAACATAAAACATATTGGAGCGATAAAGAGTTGATATAGAAATAAACTGAAATTATCAGACAATAATTTATTTGAGAAAATGGCTGTAAAATTCCACGTTGAGTTTTACAGCTTTCTTCCGTATAATATACAAGTAAGCTATAAAGCTATATTGTAGCAGAAAGACGAAAGTACATGGATGAATTGAAAGCATCGGAGGAACAATAAAATGGAAACAATCAACGAAACACGCATCATCATGGTCAAAGGCGATATTACCAAAGACCATGACGTTCAGGCGATTGTAAACGCGGCGAATACAAGTTTACTTGGTGGCGGTGGCGTGGATGGGGCGATTCACCGCGCTGCAGGACCGGAACTTTTAGCAGAGTGCCGTCTGCGGCACGGATTGCCGTTGGCACGGCGAAAAGATTTGTCGAAGAACATCCGGGAAAGCTGGATATGATAAAGTGGGTATTATTTGACGATAAGACGCTGGAGACCTATAAAAAGGCGCTTACCTAGAGGGAGGACTTTTCGATGAGTTATGAAACAGAAGGACAGTTAATGTCCAAACAGGAAACAAATTGGTTCCGGGGCATGGCGGCGCTCATGGTGGTGCTGTCCCATTACGCGGAATGGTGGGGTCAGATTATGCAGCCGCAAGGACGGATAAAGACGCTTTGTGACGCTTTGTCGAAGCTGGGCGTTTATGGCGTGGACATGTTTTTTCTTTTTTCAGGCTATGCAATGGTGAAGTCGCTTGGACAGGAAAACATGAGTTTCCGGTATGTGTGGAAAAGAATCAAGAATGTATACATACCATATCTGTGCATAATAGGCGTGCAGGAGCTGTTATCGGGAGGATTCACGTCTTTCCACGATTTCCTGCTCTTTTTAACTGGATATGATTATTGGTATATGCTTGTACTTTTCCTTTTTTATATTGGATTTATTGTGATTTATGCGCTGGTAAGGGTGAAAACGCCGAGGGTTCTTCTTTTCTGCGTTTTTACCTATGCGATGTCCTATATCCTGTATTGTAAGGGGATGAAGCCGTTCTGGTATGTATCCAATATTACCTTTGCGCTCGGCGTGATTGCGGGGGAATATGAGGGATGGTTCCGCAGAATCGTAGATAAAGCGGCGCTTCCCATGATTATCATCTGCGGGATTGGGATGATTTTTGTGGTGCGTTTTGGGATGACGGGGGGAGTAAACATTGGGGGAGATCCCCAGGAGTATCAGATATGGTTTCAGATTGGCGCCACGCTGATATGGACGTTACTGATTCTGAATCTTGCGGCAAAATGCAGGATGAAAGAGAAGATAGGCGCTTTTCTTGGAAAAAATTCGTTGTATCTTTATCTGACGCATACTTTTTTCTTCATGCGGTGCGTAAACAGCGAAGGGTTGGGAAAGGCACTGGAATTTATCAATCATCCCGGACGGATTATGCTGCTGCGGTTTATCCTTGGCTTTCTGACGGCGGCAGCAGTGTCCTTTTTATGCGGGCTGGCTTTTAACGGGCTTTATCGTCTGGGAAAAAAGAAAAATTGAAAAGATGATAAGAAAGTGAAACTTTTTCCGGTTTTCATTCGTATTATTAGCAGGGAGATAATCAAGGACGCCGTGCGCACGATGAAAGAAACGGCATGATATGAAAATCTATGACAAGACAACTATTTGAAACTTATTTCAAGGAGCGGTATGCGCTTGTGTACCGGATTGCTTTTATGCATATGAAAGACCATGCCGACGCTGAGGACGTGCTTCAGGAGGTGTTTTTGCGCCTATTGAAATATCAGCCGCAGTTTGAAGGCAGCGAGCATGAGAAGGCGTGGTTTATCCGGACGACGATAAATATCTGCAAAGATATTATAAAAAGTAAATGGCGCAGTACAACAATCAGCATAGAAAAGATACCGGAATGTGAGAAAATCTATTTTCAGCTCCCTTATATGAAGGAAGACGAAACTCTGTGGGCGGTCTTGGAGCTGCCGGAAAAATACAGAAACTGTCTGTACTTCTTTTATTACGAAGGATACTCTGTCAAAGAGATAGCCGGGATACTGAAAATTTCGGAAAACACGGTAAAGACCAATTTAAAAAGAGGCAGGGAAGCCCTAAAAAGCGTTTTGGAAAAGGGATAACGCAGAAAGTTGCAGTAAGGAACCGGAAAACTGCCTGGATGCAGGGGTGCATGTAAAGCTGCGGGAAAGAATCAAGGAGGATGGCACATGAATGTAAACGGAATCGGAAAACAGGCTTACTATAAAGAGACAGGCGGATATCAGGCGAATCGTAAGAAAGGCGGCAGCAGTTTCTATGAAAGTCTATCAGAAAACATTGACGGGAAAGAGCAGGCACCGTCTAAGAAAGGCAATGCCGCGGGCTCTGTCAATATCCCGTCTGCGATAGGTCATGCTTATCCCAGCGTGCCGATATCGGAAACGCAGGGAAGTGAAAACGTTTCTTCCAGCGCCGTTTCAACCTGCGAAGTGCACCACATTACTTATCAGGAAAGCAGTTTCGTAAAGACCTATGCGCTTCAGGGATTTACGCTGATGGCGCAGGTAGATATGCAGGCGCGGAGTATTTATGTAGAGCAGAGAATGGAAGACGGAACGGTCCAGGGATATGTAGTCGATAGGGATAAGTTAGGAGAGAATCCAACGGATCCGGTTGAGCGGACGGCGCTGGAAGCATGGGAAGAAACCGTGGAAAAAGAAGCGCAGGATGGAAAGGAATTGACAGTAGAAGAAGCGCTGTTGCAGTTTTATGAATTTATTGAAGACCGCATCAAAAACGGACCGACGAAATACCAGATTGGAAAAGACGAATTTTCGATAGCAGAGTGGGAAAAGCTGTTGGAAAGTATCGACGATCAGTTAGACGCTATCCGGGAAGAAATGCGGGAGCGGATAGAAAAGATGAAAGAGCAGATGCTGCAGGCGGAAGCAGGGCAGGAACAGGTTCGTAAAGAGGAAGACGAAGATGTCCGGGATAAAAAAGAAGAGGAACTGTTAGCGTCACTGTTTCAGGATAAAGGAATATTGGGGTAAGGAATAAAAAAGAAAGATAGAAGCAAAGAAATAACATGGAATGGCAGGAAGAAGGGACAGGATTATGGGAATTTCAGGAGTTGCTTATGCAGATACGTCTGTGAATAGTGCATATCAGCAGACCAGGGCGGCGCAGGAAGATAAGGAAAGGAAGTTTACTCTCGGTTTTGGAGATGAGGACGATACTTTGGAAAAGCAGGAAAAAGTTTCCGCCGCTCTGGGGATGAATCCTTTGCTGATGGGCACGATGCGGCAGTTAGAAGCGCAGCTTACGAGCGGTATCATCGGTCTGGGCGTTTTAGAAGACGGCAGGGCTTATTCGGCGCGGTATGCCGCAGATTCTACGGCTGGAAATCCTGTTATGGAAATTTCGGTATGGCGGACGAATCAGGGCAGCGGGGGTAGGACGGATACTTATCAGGTCAGCGTGAATCAGATAGACCCGTCAAATGCAACGCAGTTAGAGATGTTCGTGCTATGCGCCCATGCGGACGCGCAGGAAATGGCGGGCTGCTATCAAGGGGCGGATACTTATCAAAAATTGCTGGATTATGCCCAGTACAGTCCAGGCGGTGATAGGAGGGCGAAAAATATCGACGACTTTCTTGGCGTGCAGCGGGACTGGACAGCGATGGTTTCCGATGCCCGGATTGACAAGCTGGAAGAGCAAAAAGGCATGGACAGTGCAGGTGGCAAGAGACTGCAGGAGCTGTATGCGGCAGTGACAGGTCAGAAAGAGGATGGGGAAATAGCTAAACTAAGCCAGACGAAGCTGGAAGAAAAAGCATTGCTGGAACAACGGCAGCAGGACGATAGCGGCGTGCCTTATTCCTATCTGGCAAAAGACGGAATCATCGAGTACAACGGCGTTGTCTTTGTCTGTGATGAAAAACATAGGGCATTGCATTTAGGGGATACGAGTAATCCTAAAAATTGTATCCGCATTTCTTTATCCGAGGGCGGCTGCCTGATTGTAAACAGGGACAATCTGAACGATTTGGCGAAGGCGATTGGCATGTTTTCTCCTGAGGATGTGAAACTGATTTTACAGGCGATTGCGCAGGATGCCAAAGTACAGCAGATGAAGCAGCAGATAGATGATGAAACTTCCGGGCTTGGTCTTGCGAAACAGACGGAAGAAGAGAAGGAAGAAGAGACAGAAAGCATCATACCGGATGCAGAGGATAAGGATATTACGTCGGATGGGAAAATTCTAGAACCTGCTGAAAAAGGCGTAGAACCGGAAAGAAAAAAACAGAATCAGAACAGGATGGGAAATGATAAATAGTCTGATAAAGTGAAATGATGTAGAAAGCCACGGGTAGCGGAAACTGTCTGTGGTTTTTCTGGTGCTTTTTTCTTGAATTTCAAGCAATTTTCAGTATTTTTAGCTATTGAATTTTAAATTTTTTCGGGGCTTTGCAAATTTATCCAGATAGATTATAATGGAGAATACAGTGGAATTGGGAAGAAAATGAAATCAGGCAGGACAAGCCAACAAGATGCACGCAGAAAAAAGAAGGGAAACGACAGCGGATGAGCGTTATCAGCAGTAAAGATGTCTATGAGATTATCAGAAAAACACTGGGCATTATCAATACAAAAATCATGAATCATGGGGAAATTACCGGATATATATTATATAAGATGTTAGAGTGCGAACAGCAGTATACGGAGCAGCAGTTAGTGGATTATACGATGTTGGGCATTCTCCATGATATTGGTCTGTTTAAGGAAGAGAATATCAAGAATATTTCGGATTTTGAGACGAAGAATGTATGGACGCATTCCATTTATGGTTTTCTTTTCCTGAAATATCTGTCCCCAATGGATGATAAGGCGGAAATCGTGTTGTATCATCATCTGGACTACAACCGCTACGGGATGATTCACAGCCGCTATAAACATATCATCGAGTGTCTGAATCTGGCGGATAGGATGGATACTTTTCTGAATTTGAAGGAAGAAAAGATTGAGAAAGATTTCTTCAGCCGCTATCGGGATATCAAGTTTTCCGGCGCAGCGCTGGATTTATTCCACAAGGCGGAAGCGCGGTATGGAATTACGACCAACTTGGTCAATGGAACCTATAAGGAAGAACTGGCGGAGCTTCTTGCCAAAAGGGCTTTTACGGAGCAGTATAAAAAAGGATTTCTGGAAATGCTGGTTTATACCATCGATTTCAGAAGCGAGCATACCGTAGTACATACGCTGGCGACGGTCAATTTCGGGCAGCAGATCG